>CAZXNF010000143.1:0-3343 GCA_964641785.1 uncultured Streptomycetaceae bacterium
ATGTCACATCTGGAGAGAAGTTTCGCCGGGTGATGGAGGCCTACCTGATCGAGGATGGCAAGGTCACCACACCGGTGAAGGGCGCGATGCTGATCGGCAACGGCCCCGACGCGCTGACGAAGGTGTCGATGATCGGCAACGACACGGCGCTCGATTCCGGTGTGGGCACCTGCGGTAAGGAAGGCCAGAGCGTGCCGGTGGGTGTGGGCCAGCCGACGCTGAAGATCGACGGTCTGACCGTCGGCGGCACCGGCTGAGGTCCGCGTCGGGATTGCCCGCATGCGCAGACTCGACCTGATCGAGCGCGACCTCGCGTTCAAGGCGCAGCTGGCGGACGACGAAGATCCGGCCGCGGCCCTGCCGCCCGGCACCAAGCACTACATGACGCCCGGCTGTCACGCGCGCTTGAAAATCGAAGTCGAGAACCTGCTCAATACGGAGCGCCCCGCGCTGGTGAAGGTCGTGACCTGGGCCGCCTCCAACGGCGACCGCTCCGAAAATGCGGATTACCAGTACGGCAAGCGGCGGCTGCGCGAAATCGACCGCCGCATCCGCTACCTGACGCAACGGCTCGACGGTGCGGAAGTCATCGACCCCGCGCGCGCCGGGTTGGACCAGGTGTTCTTCGGCGCGACCGTGACCTACTGCGACGGCCAGGGCGAGGAACGCACCGTCAGTATCGTCGGCGCCGACGAAGTGGACACGGCGCGCGGCCGCATCTCCTGGTTGGCGCCCGTCGCGCGGGCGCTCAACAAGGCGCACGAAGGTGACAGCGTACGGTTGCGCACGCCGGGCGGCGAGGAAACGCTCGAGATCGTCAGCATTCGTTACGTCGCGCTGGACGACTGATCGCACTGAACGATGTTCGGCGCTTTTCTGAAGAACCTGCGGGCGCGACAGCGTCCCGGCGCCAACCCGGACTCGCCACTGGCAGCGGCTGACCGCCTGCTTGATGCGGGGCAACCCGCGGCGGCGCTCGACGCCTACGACCAGGTGCTGGCGGCCGCACCCGATGCGGTCCCGGCCGTGGTAGGACGCGCGGCGGCGCTCGTTGAGCTGTGGCGCATGGAAGAAGCAGTGGCGGAATACGCGCGGGCGCAGGCCCTGCGTCCGCAGTCGACCGCGATCCATTCCGCGTGGCTGTTTCACCGGCACTATCTGGCCGAGCCGGACCCCGCGCCGCTTGTACAGGCGCACCGCGCGTACGGCGCGCGCTTTCCCGCGCCGGCAGACCCCGCGCGCACGGACCCCGCTCCGGACCGGCGTTTGCGCGTGGCCTACCTGTCGCCCAATTTCTCGCGCCACTCGGTGGGTTATTTCATCGAGCCGGTACTGGCTGGCCACGACCGCGCTGCAGTGGAAGTGACCTGCTATTCCCTGCACCCGAAGGCGGACGACGCGACGGCGCGCATGCGCGGGCTTGCCGACCGCTGGCGGGATGCGGCTGCGTGGGACGACGCGCGGCTCGAACGCGCGATCCGGGAAGACCGCATCGATCTGCTGGTCGATCTCGCCGGCCACACCAAATTGAACCGCCTGCCGGTGCTGGCGCGCAAACCCGCGCCGCTGCAGTTCACGTGGCTCGGCTATCCGGATACCACCGGCGTCGCCGCGGTCGATTACCGGATCACCGATGCCCTTGTCGATCCGGGTACGACGGACGAAAGGCACACCGAGACATTGCTGCGCCTGCCGGGGCCTTTCCTGTGCTACCTGCCGCCGGCCGATGCGCCTGCGGTGTCGGCACGGCCAGCCGATGCGACGATGACCTTCGGCTCGTTCAACAACCTCGACAAGCTGAGTGCTGAGACCGTGGTGCTGTGGTCGCGGGTGTTGCAGGCAGTGCCCGGCTCGCACCTGTTGCTCAAGTCCGCGCGTACTCGCGTGCCCGAGGCAGTCGAATACATTCATGCGGCGTTTGCCGCGCAGGGCATCGATCCCGCGCGGGTGGCGTTCGCCACGTGGCGCGACCGCCGCAGCGACCACCTCGCGGCCTACGCTGACGTGGACATCGCGCTGGACACGTTTCCGTACCATGGCACCACCACCACCTGCGAGGCCTTGTGGATGGGCTTGCCGGTGGTGACGCGCGCCGGCGGCACCCACGTGTCGCGGGTGGGGGCGTCGCTGCTGGCCTACGCGGGATTGCCCGAACTCGTGGCTGCCGATGACGATGCCTTTATCGGGGCCGCGTCCGCACTGGCGCGCGATGGGCCCCGCCGCACGGCGCTGCGCGCGGACTGCGCGCGCGGCTCGCCGCCGCGCCGCTCACGGACGCGGCGGCGTTTACCCGCGCGCTCGAAGCGACGTACCGCACCGCCTGGCAGTCGTGGTGCGCCGCGCAAGCCCGCCCGGGGTCGGGAAGCGGGTGAGGGATTGGTTTATAATCAAGGTCTTGCTCATTTCCCCCGGATGTTTCATCCGGATTACCCCGTGGACACCCGCACCATGCCGTACCAGACCGACGATCTCCGCATTCGTGAAATCAAGGAACTCGCGCCGCCTTCCCACGTTCTGCGCGAATACCCGATCAACGAGACTGTCGCCAAGGTCGTCTTCGAATCGCGCTCGGCCATCCACCGCATCCTGCACGGCGCGGACGACCGCCTGCTCGTCATCATGGGGCCGTGCTCTATCCACGACGTCAAGGCCGCGAAGGAGTACGCGAAGCGCCTCAAGGAAACGCGCGAGGCGCTGAAAGACAACCTCGAAGTCGTGATGCGCGTGTATTTCGAGAAACCGCGCACCACCGTCGGCTGGAAGGGGCTCATCAACGATCCCCAGCTCGACGGCAGCTTCCGCATCAACGAGGGTCTGCGCGTCGCGCGCGAACTGCTCCTCGAGCTCAACGCGTCAGGCGTTCCGGCAGGCTGCGAGTTCCTCGACATGAGCACGCCGCAGTACATCGCCGACCTCGTGGCGTGGGGTGCCATCGGCGCGCGCACGACCGAGTCGCAGATTCACCGCGAGCTCGCCTCGGGCCTGTCGTGCCCGGTCGGCTTCAAGAATGGCACCGACGGCAGCATCCGCATCGCGGTCGACGCGGTCCGCGCCGCGCAGGCGCCGCACCATTTCCTGTCGGTTACCAAGGCCGGGCATTCCGCGATCGTGTCCACCGCCGGCAACGAGGATTGCCACATCATCCTGCGCGGCGGCAAGGCGCCCAACTACGACGCGGCCAGCGTGGACGCGGCGGGCAAGGGGCTCGCTGAGGCTGGGCTCGCGCAGCGGCTGATGATCGATTTCAGCCACTCCAACTCCAGCAAGAAGGCGGAGAACCAGGTCCCGGTCGGCGAGAACGTTGCCGGCCAGATCAAGGGCGGCGACGACCGCATCTTCGGCG
>CAZXNF010000143.1:3353-8291 GCA_964641785.1 uncultured Streptomycetaceae bacterium
GCGCCGAATCGGTCACGGCCGGGGTCGAGTGCCGGCTGATGGTCGATGCGAGCCATGGCAACAGCAACAAGGACCCGGCCAATCAGCGGCTCGTCGTCGAAGACATTGCTGGACAGATCGCCGGCGGCGAACGGCGCATCTTCGGACTGATGATCGAAAGCCACCTCGTCGCGGGCAAGCAGGCGCTCGTGGCGGGTCAGCCGCTGACCTATGGCCAGAGCATCACCGACGGCTGCATCGGCTGGGACGAAAGCCGCAAGCTGCTCGAAACACTTGCCAAAGCGGTGCGCGAGCGGCGTCTCAAGCGCGCGACGGACTGACCGCGCCATGCGGCGCCCGTGCGCCGTGGTTGCGGGGGGCGCGGTGCTGGCCGCCGCGCTGTTCTCCGTTTCCTGTGCGGCGTCGGAATCCGCGCCGCTCACCCTTGGCGATGACCGTGGCATCGACGTCCGCCTCGCCGCGCCCGCCCGCCGCATCGTCACCCTTGCGCCTTCGCTGACGGAACTCGCCTTCGCGGCCGGCGCCGGAGACGCGGTGGTCGGAGTGTCGCGCATGAGCCGTCACCCGGCGGCTGCCCGCGTGTTGCCGGTGGTCGGCGACGCCGCGCAGGTCAACTTCGAAAAAATCCTCGCCCTCAGGGCGGATCTCGCCCTCGCCTGGATCAGCGGCAACGCGCCGCGCCATCTGGACGCGCTGGCGCGGCTCAAGGTGCCGGTGTTCGCGGTGGAACTGCGGCGGCTGGACGATGTGCCGCGCGTGCTGCGGCTGATCGGCACGCTGGCCGGAACGCCGGCGCCGGCGGCGCTCGCCGCGGACGATTACGCACGGGCATTGGCGGCGCTGCGCGCGGCTGCCGCCGGGCGGGCGCCCGTCACCGTGTTCTACGCGGTGTGGGACGCGCCGCTGATGACGGTCAACGGTACGCACCTGATCAGCGACGTGCTGAGCGCTTGCGGCGGGCGCAACGTGTTCGCGAATGCCACTGCCCTAGTGCCGACGGTATCGCTGGAAGCGGTGATCGCCGCGGGTCCGGCGGTCATTCTGGGGGGCGGACCGGACGGGGCCGCGGCGTTCGAAAACGCCTGGCGCCGTAAACTGGCGGCGCTGCCAGCGTTTCGACCGCGCATCATGTACGTTGACCCGGAGGCGCTGCAGTCGCAGGGGCCGCGGGTGCTGGAGGGGGCGCGGGCAGTCTGCGCAGCGCTGGCGGCTGCACGGTGACGAGCAATGGGTAATGGCAGAGAAGGAGCGGGAACCGGCAACCACCAGCGCGGTCCGCCCATTACCCATTACCCATTACCCATTACCCAATCTTCACGCAGGGCCCGCTGTAGATGACTGGGCCCGTCGGTTGTCCGGTGGGCGAGCCGCCGGCGGGCTCCACGGTGATGGCCATGCCCCAGATGCCGGGAATCATTATCGAGGCCGCTGCGGTGAGTTCGATGACCTGGCGCGCATCGCGGCCGATCACGCCGAGAGAAACGGGTTTGGACGTGGGCGTGGGCAGCATCCAGAGTTCGTAGGACTTGCCCTCCGGCGGCGCGGTCTGCGTCAGCGCGCGCACCATCACGTGCCGGTTCTGCGGCTTGGTCTGCGGCGGCCACATGATGACGAGCGCCGGTTGCTGCTTGTCGTCCGAGAGTACGGCGACGGACGACATGGCGGGCGAGGGCGCCGGCATCTGCTGGATATAGACCGCGAGCAGCACGGCGCAGGCGGCGCTGAGGCCCGCGGCGAAGCGCCACAGGCCGAGCCGTTCCCACACGGACACCGCCGGCCGGCTCCCGAAAACCCGACCCGCGATGCGCGCTTCGATCGCCCGCCACACACGGGCCGGTGGCGTCACTTCGGGCGCGGCGGCAGCGAGCGGCGTCAGCATGGCGTTCCACGTGGCGATGGCGGCGCGCAGGGCCACGTCGCCGCGGGCGAGCCACGCGATACGCGCACGCACGCGATGCGTCTGCGTGCCGACGACGTACTCGGCGGCGAGGCGGTTCCTGGCGTCGGCGGAGAGCTTCATGCGCCGGTCGTCCCCGCCTGCTCCAGGCAGGCTTTCAGGCGCAGCAGGCCGCGCCGGATCCAGGTCTTGACCGTGCCGAGGGGTTCGCGCAGCTGCGCGGCCAGCTCGGCATGGGACAACCCGCTGACGAACGCGAGCGTGATGCTCTGCCGCTGCTTGCTGTCGAGCCCCTCCATGCACGTGGCAAGGGCCCGCGCGTCCTCACCGGCGAGCGTCTGCGCGAGCGGGCCGGGTTCGTCCGCGGGAATCGCGGCCGCCCGCGCCTCGAAATCCTCGCCGCCGTCCTGTTCCCGCGGGCGGCGCAGCCAGTCGAGCGAGCGGTTGCGGACGATCGCGGTCATCCAGGTCATGGGCGCGCTTTTGGCGGCCGCATAGTCCCCGGCGTGCTTCCAGATGTTGACGAAGCTTTCCTGCAACACGTCTTCGGCCCAGTCCTCTCTGCGGCATATACGCAGCGAAACGCCGAACAGTTTCGACGAGGTCTGGCGGTAGAGGTCGGCCAGCGCCCGCTGGTCGCGGAGGGCACAGCGGGCCAGCAAGGCGGCGAGCGCAGCGTTCTGCTCAGGCGTCACGGTTTTTGCCCTGTTGCCAGAGCACGTCAGGCTGGCCGGCAGCGCGGTTAAGGACGCGTGCCAATACGAACAGCAGGTCCGACAGGCGGTTGAGATAGGGGACAGCATGCGGCGGCAGGGTGTCCGCTGCGCCGAGGGTCACCAGCGAGCGCTCGGCCCGGCGGCAGACCGTGCGCGCCACATGCGCGAGCGCGGCGGCACGGCTGCCCCCGGGCAGAATGAAGTCTTTCAGCGGCGGCAGACCGGCGTTGTGGCGTTTGATCGCCTGTTCCAGCCGCGCCGTCTGCGCTTCGGTCATGAGCGGATGACCGGGGATCGACAACTCGCCGCCGAGATCGAACAGGTCGTGCTGCACGTCGTCGAGGAGGGCGCGCACCTCCGCCGGCAGGTCCTCGCCGAGCAGCACGCCGAGCGCGCTGTTCAGTTCATCCACGTCGCCCATCGCGGCGATGCGCGGCGCGTCCTTGGCCTGGCGCGAACCGTCGGCAAGCCCCGTCGTGCCGCTGTCGCCGGTGCGCGTGTAGATTTTCGTGAGGCGGTTGGCCATGCTCGTCGCTCCTGCGGCGCCGCGGTCAGCGGCTCCCGTTCTCGCCGAGCGCGGCGAGCGCCGCATCGGCGGTGCGGAACAGGTTCCGTTCACCGATGATCTCATGCAGCCCGGTATTCCGCATGACCGCAAGCACCTGTTGCTTGAGCCCGCTGAAGGCGACGCGCATCCCGTTCTCGCGCAGGCGCTCGACCAGATGGCGGATCACTTCCTCGCCGGAGGCGTCGATTGCGTTGATGCCGTCGCCGACCACCAGCAGGCAGCGGGCCCGTGGATGCGCCGCCACTTCGGCGAGCACGCTGTCTTCGAAGTGGGGCACATTGGCGAAGTAGAGCTCGCCGTCGAAGCGCACGACCACGGCGTCATCCCGCACCGGGAGGCCGTGCAGGCGAGCGTCGCGCAGGGTGCCGTCGGGGTGGTGGGCCAGGATGGCCACCCGTGGCTTCATCGTGCGCAGCAGGTAGAGCACGATCGCCAGTCCGCCACCGATGAGAATACCGGCGTCGAGGTGCGGCGCGAAGGCGAGCGTGGCGACAAAAGTCACCACCGCGGCGATTCCGTCGTGGCGGTGCGCCTGCCACGCGTGCCGCATGGCGCCGACGTTTACCAGGTTGACGACCGCGAGCATGATGACCGCGGCCAGGACAGCCTGCGGCAGGTGATAGAGCAGTGGCGTGAGCGCGAGCAGCGTCACCAGCACCAGCGCCGCTGTGACGACCGAGGCGAAGCCGGTGCGGGCGCCTGCATCGAGATTCACCGCCGAGCGGGAGAAGGAGCCACTCACGGGAAAGGCCTGCATCAGACCCGCGGCGATGTTGGCGAGGCCCTGCCCGACGAGTTCGCGGTTGGGTTCGATGCGCTGGCGGGTGCTGGTGGCCATGGCCTTGGCGATCGAGATCGCCTCCATGAAGCCCACCAGGGTGATTATGAAGGCGGTCTTGAGCAGCAGGGCGATCGTCTCCCAGGTAAGTTCGGGCAGCCGCGGCACCGGAATGCCTGGCGGGATGGCGCCCACCACGTCGCCGCCTGCTGCGATGTCGATGCGGTTCCCGGAAATCCGGCGGATGCGCCAGCGGTCCTGTTCGGTTCCGGCGGAGGCGCTGGCACTGACTGGTACGAGCCGCGCGTGGCCGGCCGCATCCGCCGGTTCGCGCACGAAGACTACGGCACGCAGGGCGCGCATGCGTAGCCTGTTCTCGTCCTCGAGATGCCTTGCCTCGACGCGCATGACTTCCACTTCATGGCGGATTGCGAGCGCTTCGTGCACGAGTCCCGGCGCGCGCTCCGCTGTCCGCAGGCGCTGCGTGGCGTCGTCGATCCGCCGCGAGAGCGCATCGAGGCGCACGGTATCCGCGGTGTATTCGACGGCGAGCCGCTTAGCCTCGGGGTCGGCGAGGTCGGTGAGTTGCGCGGTGCCGCTGCGTTCAAAACCCCCGGCCCAGCTCGCAAGCGTGGCGAGCGTTACGGCGATCAGTACTGCTGGCAGGCGCGGCGCGTAGCGGCGCAGCGCCAGCATCAACGCGAGCGCGCCGACGCCCATGGCGAGCGTGGGCAGATGCGCCCCCCCCGCTTGCTGCAGAACAGTCCAGGTGTCGGCGACGAAACTGTCGGTGCGCGTGCCGTGCACGCCGAGCAGCTTGTCGAGCTGGGACAGCCCGATGATGAGCGCGGCGGCATTGGTGAAGCCGACGATCACCGGGTGGGACAGGAAGTTGACGATGGCGCCGAGCCTGAGCAGGCCCATGGCCAGCTCCATGACGCCGACCATGAGCGCGAGCGCGATGGCGTAGGCGATGAAC
>CAZXNF010000144.1:0-8289 GCA_964641785.1 uncultured Streptomycetaceae bacterium
CACCGTGACGCCCTCACCCGCCATGCGGCGCACGGTCTCGACCCAGCGCACGGGACTGGCGGCCTGGCGGGACAGCGCGTCGCGGATCGCTGCCGGGTCGGTGACCATCGCCACGTCCACATTGTTGATGACGGGAATGACCGGCGCCGCGATCGCGATGTTCGCCAGATAGTCCCGCAACTTGTCCGCCGCGGGCTTGAGCAGCGAGGCGTGAAAGGGCGCCGACACCGGCAGCATGAGCGCGCGCCTGGCGCCGCGCTTTTTTGCGGCTTCTGCGGCGCGCTCCACCGCGGCCTTGTGCCCGGCGATCACCACCTGGCTGGGCGCGTTGAAGTTGACGGCCTCGACCACCTCGCCCTGCGCAGCTTCCGCACAGACGGCGCGCACGGCATCGTCGTCCAAGCCGAGGATGGCCGCCATCGCGCCGGTACCGAGCGGCACGGCCTCCTGCATGGCCTGCGCGCGAAAGCGCACCAGCGGGACGGCATCCTTGAACGCGAGTGCGCCTGCCGCGACGAGCGCGGTGTATTCGCCGAGGCTGTGCCCGGCCACGACCTTCGGTACCGGACCGCCGGCCGCCTGCCACGCGCGGTAAACCGCATAGCCGGCCGTCAGCATCAGCGGTTGCGTGTTGATCGTGCGGTTGAGTTCTTCAGCCGGGCCTTCCGCTGCCAGCGCCCACAGATCCTGGCCCAGCGCAGCTGACGCTTCGTCGAAGGCCGCGCGCACGGCCGCATTGTCGGCGAAGGCATTCATCATGCCCACCGCCTGCGAACCCTGCCCGGGAAATACCAATGCCAATGTCGACATGCCCGTACTTATCCCCACTTGACCAGTACCGCGCCCCACGTGAACCCGCCGCCGACGCCTTCCAGCAGCACGTGCTGGCCGTCCCGAATGCGGCCGTCGCGCACCGCGGTATCGAGCGCGAGCGGGATCGAAGCGGCCGAGGTGTTGGCGTGGTGCTCCACCGTCGCCACGATCTTTTCCATCGACAGTCCGAGCTTTTTTGCGGTGGACTGGATGATGCGGATATTCGCCTGGTGCGGGATCAGCCAGTCGATGTCGGTTTTCTGCAGGCTTGCAGCGGCCAATGCTTCCTCCGCGACTTCACTCAACACCTTCACCGCGAACTTGAACACTGCGGGGCCGTCCATCTGCAGCAGCGGCCGGCCGCTCACCTGCCCGCCGCTGACGGTGCCCGGCACTGACAGGATGTCGGCGTAGCGGCCGTCGGCATGCAGGTGACAGGACAGGATGCCGGGATGGTCGCTGCGCTTGAGCACCACCGCGCCGGCGCCGTCGCCGAACAGCACGCAGGTGCCACGATCCTGCCAGTCGAGGATGCGGGAATAGACTTCGGCACCGACCACCAAGGCGGTCTTGACGTTGCCGGCACGGATGAATTGTTCCGCGATGGTCAGGGCGTAGACGAAGCCGCTGCACACGGCCTGTACGTCAAAAGCGGGACAGCCGTGCGCGCCGAGCTTGTTCTGGAGGATGCAGGCGGTACTCGGGAACACCATGTCTGGCGTGGTCGTGGCGACGATGATGAGCCCGAGCGCAGCCGGCGTCACGCCGGCGGCTTCCAGCGCCTTGCGCCCTGCCGCCAGCGCGAGATCGCTGGCCATTTCGCCGTCGGCCGCGATGTGGCGGCTACGGATGCCGGTACGGGCGTATATCCACTCGTCCGACGTGTCGATGGTCTGCTCAAGATCCCGATTCGTCAGGACTTTGGCGGGCAGGTAACTGCCGGTTCCGGCAATGCGGGCGTAGACCGGAGCGCTCAAACTGCCCCCTCCTGCATCGCCGTCATCTGCTCCGAAATGTGCGCCAGCACGCCGCTGCGCGCTTCGTCGGCGGCCCTCTCGATGGCCACCCGGAAAGCGAACTGGTCGGCGGAACCATGGCTTTTCACCACGATGCCGCGCAGGCCCAGGAGGCTCGCGCCGTTGTAGCGGCGATGGTCGACGCGCCGCTTGAAGGCCTTGAGGACCGGCAGCGCCATCAGTGCCGCAGCCTTGGTCAGTAGGTTGCGCCCGAATTCCTCGCGCAGGTAGGCGCCGAGCATCTGCACCAGGCCCTCCGATGCCTTCAGGGCAACGTTGCCGACGAAACCGTCACAGACCACGATGTCCGTCGTGCCCTTGTAGATGTCGTCGCCTTCCACATTGCCGTAGAAATTCAGCCCGCTCGCACGCAGCAGCTCGGCGGCGCGTTTCACCACCTCGTTGCCCTTGATGTCTTCCTCGCCAATGTTGAGCAGGCCCACACTCGGGTTCTGCTTGCCTTCGACGCTGGACACCAGAGTGGAGGCCATCACGCCGAACTGCAGCAGGTGTTCCGCCGTGCAGTCCACGTTGGCACCGAGGTCGAGCATGTATACCTGGCCCTTGCGGGTGGGCAGCACCGAGCAGATCGCGGGACGCTCGATGTCCGGCAGCATCTTCAGGACGAAACGGGAAATTGCCATCAGGGCGCCGGTATTGCCGGCGGACACCGCCGCATCGGCTCCGTTGTCGCGCACGAGGTTGATGGCGACCCGCATGGAGGAGTCTTTCTTGCCTCGCAGCGCGCTGGCCGGCGGTTCATCCATCTCGACCACTTCGGTCGCCGTTTCAATGCGCAGGCGTTTCGATGCCGAGGCGCCCGCTTTCCTGAGCACGGGCTCCAGCGCCTCCGGGCGGCCGACCAGGATGATCTCCAGGTCTTCCACCCGGCGCAGCGCCTCCAGCGCCGCCGGCACGGTGACTGCAGGTCCGTGGTCGCCGCCCATGGCGTCGATGGCTACCCGCACGGTCATGCAGTCATTCCTCGCTTCTCGGACGGCGCAGCGGCGTGATGGTGGACAGGACCGGCGCGTGTGGCGGCGCGGCCCATGCGCCCCGCAGGGCGCAGCAAAACGCTACTCGCCCTTGGTGGGGACGACTTTCTTGCCGCGGTAATAGCCGCTCGCGCTGACGTGATGGCGCAGGTGCACTTCGCCGGTCGTCGGCTCCAGCGCGATCGGGGGCTTGCCCAGCGCGTTGTGCGAGCGGTGCATGCCGCGCTTGGAGGGGGATTTCTTGTTTTGCTGAACGGCCATGGTCTGACTCCTTCGATTCCGGTTTTCAGTACTGACTCAGTACTCGTTAGTTCGTCTATTGCCTGCGTTTCCAAGCCGCCAACCCCGCAAACGGATGGGGTTTGACCGCCTGTGGGGCTGTCTCTGTCTCTGCGGGCGGGATTTTGATGCCTTTCCCGCACTCGCCTTCCGCGTGCCGCGGCGCAAACGGCAGCGCCAGCAGCACTTCATCCTCGATCAGCGCCGCCACATCGAGCGCGGGGTCGGCCGGGATCCACTCCGGCGCCTCGGGCTCGCCGACGGCGGCATCCGCCTCCGGCCCCGAACCGAGCAGCAACCGGTCCGTGAAACGGATCTCGTACGGCAGCCGGCCCAGGCAGCGTTGGCAACGCAGATCGACCTTGCCACTGACGGTAACGGTCAACTGCGGACGCCCTGCTTCGTCGGTGCCGCCGGCGACCGTGTAGTCAAGGTCGCCCTGAGCTTCAAAGAGCAGATCGCGCAGGCGTTCCAGTCCGTCGACCGCAATGCGCCCACCAAGCTGTTCGCCGTTGCGCGCGAGTTCTACGCTGTCGATAGCGGCCGGGCCGGACATAAAGGCGCGCATGATAAACTTCACGGCCTCAGGTGTCAAAGCGAAAACACCGAAAAACAAAGCTCCGGCAATCACTTAGCGCAGCTTAGCCAGTCCCGGGCTTTGCCTGCCCGCCCCCTCCCGGAAGCCCTGCATGCGGCTGGTTCTCGCCTCTACCTCCCCCTATCGCCGCGAACTGCTCGCCCGCCTGAACCTGCCGTTCGAGACGGCCGCTCCGGACGTCGATGAGATGCCCTTGCCGGGGGAGTCGCCGCGTGTTTTGGCCCTACGCCTGGCCGAGGCCAAGGCCAGGGCCGTGGGGATGGCTTACCGCACCACCCTCGTGATCGGCTCGGACCAGGTGGCTGACCTTGCGGGCGAATCGCTCGGCAAGCCCGGCACCCACGAGCGGGCTGTCGCGCAACTCCGGCGTCTGCGTGGCCAGGCGGTGGATTTTCATACCGCCCTCGCCTTGCTGAATACCGCGACCGGCGCGGTCCGCAGCGACGTGGTGACCGTGCGCGTGCACTTCCGGGATTACAGCGACGCCCAGATCGAGCGCTACCTGCGCCGCGAGCGTCCGTACGACTGCGCCGGCAGCGCCAAGGTCGAGGGGCTGGGCATCGCGCTCCTGGCGGCCGTGGAGAGCGACGACCCCACGGCTCTCATCGGCTTGCCCCTGATCCGCCTGACCGCGATGCTGGCCGCCGAGGGCGTCGAAGTACCCTGACCGCGATATCCGCGGGGGCGGTGTGGGTCAGCGCAGCGACGGCCCCGCGCCGCTCTTGAGCCACAGCGTTTCCGCCATCGCGCCGCCGAAACGCTTGGCGAAGCGCTCCGCGATGTTCTCGCGCGGCGTGAAATCGACGATGTTTTCGGCCTTGATGACGTCGCGCGCCACCGAGTCCACGTTGCCGTAGGCGTCGGCCAGACCCAGTTCGATCGCCCGCGAGCCGACCCAGATCAGCCCGCTGAAAATCTCGGGACCGCCCTTGAGTCGCACGCCGCGGCCTTCCTTGACCACCGTGATGAATTGCTGGTGGATTTCACCCAGCATCTTGTCCACGTACTCCTTCTGCTCGGGCTGCAAGGGCGAAAACGGATCGAGGAATTTCTTGTTCTCCCCCGCCGCGAACGCACGCCGTTCGACCCCGAGTTTTTCCATGGTGCCGGTGAATCCGAAGCCGTCCATCACGACACCGATGGAACCGACCAGGCTCGCCTTGTCCACGAAGATCTTGTCGCCGGCCACCGCCACGTAGTACCCGCCGGAGGCGGCCAGATCCTCCACGACCACGTAGAGCGGCGTGTCCGGATGTTGCTTGCGCAGGCGCTTGATCTCGTCGTTGATGTAGCCGGATTGCACCGGGCTGCCGCCCGGACTGTTGATGCGGAGGATCACGCCCTGCGTGTTGGCATCCTTGAAGGCCGCCTGCAGGCCGCTCATGATGTTATCGGCGCTCGCCTGGGAATCCGCCGAGATGACCCCGCGCAGTTCCACCAGGGCGGTGTGCTTGCCGGTCATGCCCTCCCGCTTGCCCACCCAGCCCATGCCGATGAACAACACGATGAAGAGGTACAGCAGGAGCAGCATCCGGAACACCGTGCTCCAGCGCCGGGCCGTGCGCTGCTCGCGGATGGCGGCGAGCGCCACGCGCTCCAGCGCCTGCCGTTCCCAGGGTTCGTTTTGGGGAATCTGATCAGCCATGGTCGTCGATACTTTCGGTGGAGGATGGTGAGGAATCGGGGGATGGGGAAGGATCGGGCTCGGCTTCCCAATACACGTTGCCGCCGCGCTCCGTTACCGGCACCGGCATCAGCGCGGCGCCCTTGCACGGGCCAGCGACGCAATGACCGGTGTCCGGTTCATAGGTCGCACCGTGCGTGGAGCAAATCAAGTATACGCCGGAGGCGTCGAAGAATTCACCTTCCATCCAGTCGAGTTCGATCGGTACGTGGGCGCAGCGGTTGAGGTAGGCGTAGACCTGCCCGAGGTAACGGACGGCGAAGCCTGACGCCTCGCGTCCGTAGCGCGGGAAGCGGAAGCGCACGCCGCGACCGCCGTCTGCGAGCGCGCTGCTCGCGCAGATCAGGCGTGGTGTTCCAGCCATCGCCACAGGTCTTCCGGTGTCTCGACGCAGGCGAGCGGACGCGCCACTTCGAGCTGCGCGCGCGGATGCGCGCCATACGCGACCGCCACGGCGGCCACGCCGGCGTGTGCGGCCATTTCCAGATCGTGCGTGGTGTCGCCGATGACCAGCATGTCGGCGGCATTCGTATCCAGCAGTTGCATCAGCGTGAACAGCATGTCCGGCGCGGGCTTGGACGCATCCTCCTCGCCACAGCGCGTAGCCTCGAACAGGTGCGCGGTCGCCGTGCGCTCCAGCGCCCGCGCCAGTCCGCGGCGGCTTTTGCCGGTCGCCACCGCCAGCACGTGTCCGCGCTCCCGCAGGGCAAGCAAGGCCTCCCTCGTGCCCGGGAACAGGGGCACTTCGGGGTCGCGCACCATGAAGTGCGTGCGGTAGCGGTCGACGACCCTGGCGTAGTCTGCCTGCGCCAGGTCAGGGAGCACATGCGCCAGGGCGTCGTTCAGACCGAGGCCGATGATGTGGCGCGCCCGCGCTTCGCTCGGCACCGGCAACGCCAGGTCGCGGCAGGCCGCCTGGAGTGACGCCACGATGGTGGCCGCCGAATCCATCAGCGTGCCGTCCCAGTCGAATACGAGCACGGGAAAACGGTGCGTCATGACGTGACCGCTTCCGCCGGTAAACCGTCGAGGAAAGTCTGCAGTTCGGCGGACAGCGGCGACTCGACCACGAGGCGCGCCTTGCTCACCGGATGCTCGAAGGCTACCCGCGCCGCGTGCAGGAACATGCGCTTAAAGCCCTGTTTCGCCAGGGCGCGGCTGCGCTCGTAATCGCCGTACTTGGCGTCGCCCACGATCGGATGGTCCAGATGCTGGAGGTGCACGCGGATCTGGTGGGTACGGCCGGTCTTCAGTTCGGCGGCGAGCAGGCTGTAGCCATCGTAGCGCTCAACCAACGAAAAATCGGTGTGCGCGTAACGGCCACCGTCCTGCACGCGGACCCGCCGTTCGCCGCTCGCCAGCGTGAATTCGGCGAGCGCTTCCTTGACCGACCGCCGGCCATGCCGCCAGGTGCCGGCCACCAGCGCGAGATAACGTTTGCCGACGCGGCCTTCCCGCAACTGGGCGTGGAGTGCGGTGAGCGCCGAGCGCTTTTTAGCGACCAGCAGCACACCGGAGGTGTCGCGGTCCAGCCGGTGCACCAGTTCCAGGAAGCGCGCCTCGGGGCGCTGTGCGCGCAGGGCTTCGATCGCGCCCAGCGAGATGCCGCTGCCGCCATGCACTGCCAAGCCTGCCGCTTTGTCGATGGCCAATATCGCCTCGTCTTCGTACAGGACCGGGATCTGGACACTGGCCGCCTTGCGGCTGTTCTGCACTAGGGCCGGCACGGCGGTCCTGATGGGAGGCATCCTGACGCGGTCGCCCAGGGCGAGCCGATGCGAGGCGTCTACCCGCCGGCTGTTCACCCGTACCTCGCCGCTGCGCAGGATGCGGTAGACGTGGGCGCGCGGTACGCCCTTCAGGATGCGCGCCAGGTAATTGTCGATGCGCTGACCCTCGGCGTCCTCGCCGATTTCGTGTTGACTCGCGGCGTCTTTACTTAAGCCTTTCATTTACTTATACTTTGCGCCTGAGTCTGTGGAGTTGCTCAACATTCTGGTTCTGCCGCGATTCGCATCTGCATCTACCACCAGCGATCGCCCGGGACGACGAAAGGATGTGAAGGGAGCAGCCGGCCGCTCGGGCGCCCAGCATGATCAGCCCCGAGCTTTCGTTCCGGTCGCCGCCCGCACCGTGCAACGTCCATCTGCCGTTCCCGTTCTCCATGTCGTTGCGTTGCGCGCCGCTGTTTACAGTCAGGCCTGCGCCGCTGGACATGAAACGTAACGGTGGCTAGAAGACCCCGGTTAAGTTCGCTCACCGTCAAGTAGCGGCTACAAAAGCGCGCTCGCTCCAACGTCTAACGCATAGCCCAGGCCAGCCCGCCCGCCGCACCGCCGCTCTCCGCGCTTAACCGCGCGACGAAAAGAGCGCCGGCCCGGCCGAATAGCTGGCCGTTGCGCACGGATTCTAAAGGCAAACCGAGGACACCCCGACGCCCGAGTCCATGACCGCCTGATTTTCAGGCACCCGCGCCCTGCCTTGCCGGCCGATGTCGTTTTATACAGACCGGCGGCGACAGCGGTGGCGCACCCCGCAACACGGCCAGGCCCGATTTTTCGGACGGACACCGTGGCGAGCGCGGGAGAAGAACATGAAACGCATGCTGTTTAATGCGACGCAGGCTGAAGAACTGCGCGTCGCGATCGTCGATGGCCAGAAGCTGATCGACCTTGATATCGAATCGGCCGCCAAGGAACAACGCAAGAGCAACATCTACAAGGGTGTAATCACCCGCATCGAGCCCAGCCTCGAAGCGGCGTTCATCGATTACGGCGCCGAGCGCCACGGTTTCCTCCCCTTCAAGGAAGTCGGCCGGGTCTATTTCAAGGCCGGCATCGACGTTGCCAACGCCCGCATCCAGGACGCCCTGCGCGAACGCCAGGAAATCATCGTCCAGGTCGA
>CAZXNF010000145.1:0-8251 GCA_964641785.1 uncultured Streptomycetaceae bacterium
GTGCTGGAGCTCGCCGAGGATCCCGAGATCCCGCTGCTGTGCGCCTGCGCTTCGTCAGCATCGTCGATTCCAACCTCGACGAGTTCTTCGAGATCCGCGTGGCGGGCCTGCAGGCGGCGGTCGAGGAGAACGCGCCCGCCGGTCCCGACGGCATGCCGGTGAAGCAGGTGCTCAAGGAAGTCCACGAGCGCGTGCGCGCACTCGTCGACCGCCAGTATCGCGTCCTCAACGAAGAGATTCTGCCGCGGCTTGCCGAACACGGCATCCGTTTCCTGCGGCGCCCGGGCTGGACCGACGCGCAGAGAGCCTGGGTGGCGAGCTACTTCGAGCGCGAGGTCATGCCCGTGCTGACACCGCTGGGACTCGATCCCGCCCACCCCTTTCCGCGCCTGCTCAACAAGAGTCTCAATTTCGCCATCGAACTCGAGGGCAAGGACGCCTTTGGCCGCAACTCCGGCATGGCGATCGTGCAGGCGCCGCGCATCCTGCCGCGGGTTATTACCATGCCCGCGGAGATCGCCGAGTGCGAGCACGGTTTCGTGTTCCTGTCGTCGATCCTGCACGCGCACGTCGGCGAGCTCTTCCCCGGCATGACGGTACGCGGCTGCTACCAGTTCCAGTTGACGCGCAACAGCGATCTCTACATCGACGAGGAAGAGCTGGAAGAGCTGAAAAGTCTGCGCAAGGCGCTGCAGCGCGACCTGTCCCAGCGCCAGTACGGCGACAGCGTGCGCCTGGAAGTCGCCGATCTGTGCCCGCCGCACGTCTCCGAGTACCTGCTGCAGCAGTTCGGGCTCGACGCGGAGGATCTCTACCAGGTCAACGGCCCGGTGAACCTCGTGCGGCTCGCGACCGTGCCGGACCGCGTCGAGCGTCCCGACCTCAAGTTTCCCGCCTTCGTGCCGGCCTACCCGGCGCGGATCAAGGCGCACGCGACGATCTTCGACGCCATCCGCGAGCGCGACATCCTGCTGCACCAGCCCTACGAGTCCTTCCTGCCGGTCGTCGAGTTCATCCAGCAGGCGGCGCACGATCCGCAGGTGGTGGCGATCAAGCAGACGGTGTATCGGGTCGGCGCGCAGTCGGAGATGATGGAGCTGCTCATCCATGCGGCGCGCAACGGCAAAGCCGTCACGGTCGTTGTGGAGCTGATGGCGCGCTTCGACGAGGAGGCCAATATCAACTGGGCGCAGCGGCTGGAGGAGGCCGGCGCCCACGTCGTCTACGGCGTCGTCGGCCACAAAACCCATGCCAAGCTCGCGATGGTGGTGCGGCGCGAGGAGGACCGACTGCGGCGCTACTGCCACCTCGGCACCGGCAATTACCATTCGCGCACGGCGCGTCTGTACACGGACTTTGGCCTGCTGACCTGCCACGAGGAGATCTGTTCCGACGTGAACGAGGTCTTCATGCAGATCACCGGGCTTGGCAAGGCGATGAAGCTGAAGCACCTGTGGCAGTCGCCGTTCACCATGCAGTCGCGCTTGAAGCGCGCGATCCAGAACGAGACGAAAGAAGCGAAAGCCGGCCGCAAGGGGCAGATCATCGCCCGCATGAATTCCCTGCTCGAGCCCGAGATCATCGCCACGCTCTACGAGGCCTCGCAGGCGGGCGTCAGAATCGACCTCATCGTGCGCGGGGTCTGCGCGTTGAAGCCGGGCGTGCCGGGAATCTCGGAGAACATCCGCGTGCGCTCGGTGCTCGGGCGCTTCCTCGAGCACTCGCGGGTGTTCTATTTCTGGAACGGCGGCGCGGAGGACACCTACCTCGCGAGCGCCGACTGGATGGACCGCAACTTCTTCCGCCGCATCGAGGTCTGCTTTCCGGTGCTTGATCCGGACATCCGCGCCCGCGTCATCCGCGAGGGCCTGAAGGTCCATCTCGCGGCCGCCGACAATGCGTGGGAAATGCAATCCGACGGCAGTTTCCAGCGCAAGCGCGGCGCGCGCGGCAAAAGCCACCAGTCCCAGGTGCAACTGCTGGGCGAGCTGACGCTGCGGCCGGCGAGTCACTAGGCAGACCCCGCGCCCGTCCCCATTTCCGTTGCCGCGCACGGTAGATGCCGTGGACGTGCATTGATTACACTGCGGCCGCAGCCCCCGCTCCCCATGTCGCGCGAAATCGAACTCAAGCTTGCGATCGCTCCGCGGCACCTCGCCGCGCTCGAGCGCTCGCCCGTACTCGCGCGCGGCCGTGGCGCTGGTCGCCGCGCGCGCCGGCGCCTGTACACCGTTTACTACGACACGCCGGACGGCGCGCTGCAGCGCCAGGGCGTGGCCCTGCGGTTGCGGCGCGATGGCATGCGCTGGATGCAGACGATCAAGTGGGGCGGAGGCATCAACGCCGGGCTGCACGAGCGCGGCGAGGTCGAGTCGCCGGTGGCGGGCCCGCTCGCCGATTTCGATGCGATTACCGACCCTGCGTTGGCGGCCGTGTTCGCCGCGCCCGGGCTGCGCGCGCAACTAAAGCCGGCGTTCGTCACCGATTTCGAACGGCTGTCCCTGCTGATCGCGCCCGCCCCGGACGTGGTGGTGGAGATCTGTTTCGACCGCGGCGCGGTCAAGAGCGGCGATCGCGTCGAGGCCCTGTCCGAGCTGGAACTCGAACTCAAGTCCGGTCCGCCGTGGCGGCTGTTCGAGGCCGCGCTGGCGCTGACGCCGGGGGTGCCGTTCAGGATCGAACTGCGGTCGAAGGCCGCCCGCGGCTACGGCTTGCTCGGCGCCGGCGCCGAGGCACCGGTGAAGGCGGTGGCCGCAGCGCTGCTGCCGCGGATGTCCGTGCTGGAGGCCTACCGACTCATTGCCTTCGCCTGCCTCTCGCAGTTGCAGGCGAACCAGCACGGCATGCTGGCGGATGCCGATCACGAATACCTGCACCAGATGCGGGTCGCGTCGCGCCGGCTGCGGTCGGCTTTTTCGCTGTTCAAGGGCGTGCTGCCGCCGGTGGAGACCGCTCCGCACTTGGTGGAACTGCGGCGTCTCGCCGCCACACTGGGGGCCGCCCGCGACTGGGATGTGTTCGAAACCGAGCGGTTGCCCGGCGTCGCCGCGCAGTTCAAGAGCCACCGCGCCGTGACCGCGCTGACGAAGGCGGTGGCGGCTACGCGGCGGTCGCGTGGCGCTGCTGCCCGGCGGTCGGTCGCGGCCATGCGCTGGCAGCGGTATCAGCTGGAACTCGCGGCGTGGCTGGCCGCCGGTGCCTGGGTGGGGGCCGCCACCCCGGAGGCGCAGCAGATACTGAACGGCCCGGTACTATCCTTTGCGCGCAGCGTGCTCGATGCCCGCCTCGCGCGAGTTCGCAAGCGCGCCCGGCAGCTTGCGCAGCGCACCGATGCGGAATTGCACCAGCTGCGCATCGCCATCAAGAAAGCGCGCTACGCGGCGGAGTTCTTTGCGCCGCTGTTCGACGAGGTGCAGGGCAAGGCTTTCCGTGCCGCCGCGGGCCGTCTGCAGGACGCCCTGGGCACCATCAATGATGCCGCCGTGGTCATGCCGCTGCTGGCCGCGGCAGGGCTCGGCCGCGGCGCCCTGCGCGAAGCGGGCGCGCTGGTGGCGGGCTGGAGCGCACACGAGGCGCACCACGAAAAGCAGAACCTGCCCGCCCTCTGGCGTGCCTTTGCGCGTAGCGCCGGCTACTGGAGCACCTAGGCGCGGGCGCTGGCCCGAACCTTTCCCGATTTCGGCAGTCTTTGTCCTCGGGGGCGAAAGAACGTCACAAAACGCGTGATAATCGGCGTGAACCTGGAGAAAGCGCATGGAACTCATCCTGTGGCGTCACGCCGATGCCGAGGAAGGCGAGCCCGACAAAAACCGCAAGCTCACGGCGAAAGGCCTGCGTCAGGCCAAGCGCATGGCGGCATGGCTGGAGGCGCGTCTGCCGCAGGACGCCGTCATCCTCGCCAGCCCGGCGCGCCGCGCGCAGCAGACCGTTGCCGCGCTGACGGACAAGTTCCGGACGCTGGAAACACTGGCGGTGGGGGCTTCGGCGCAGGATGTGCTCAAGGCGGCCGGCTGGTCCGACAAGAACGGCACCGTGGTGGTGGTCGGCCATCAGCCCACGCTCGGTCAGGCGGCGGCGCTGGCCGTCACCGGCAAGGCCGCGGACTGGAGCGTCAAGAAAGGCGCGCTGTGGTGGCTCGCCAGCCGCGACCGCGAGACCGGCGCGAAGGTCTACGTGCGCGCGGTCGTGTCGGCGGATATCGTTTAAACAATCCACCGCCGCGCCCGGGCAGGGCGCGGCCCAGTGGCATCAGTCGAGTTTGGCCCCGCTCTCCTTCACCACCTTCGCCCACTTGGACATGTCCGCCAGCATGTACTGGCGGAACACCTCCGGGGAGTTGCCCACCGGTTCCGAGCCGTCCGCGAGGATGCGGTCGCGCACGTCGGGCTGGTTCAGGATCTTGACGATTTCGAAGTTCAGCTTCGTGAGAATGGGCTTGGGCAGCTTGGCCGGTCCCGCGATGCCGTACCAACCCACCACTTCGAAGCCCGGGATCACCTCCGCCATCGTCGGATATTCGGACAAGGCCGCGATCCGCTTCGGCGTGGTGACGGCGATGCCGCGCAGCTTGCCGCCGCGGACGGCGGTAATGGCGGGCTGCATGCCGGCAAAGTTGTACTGGTACTGACCGCCGATGAGATCGATGATGGCCGGCCCCGTGCCCTTGTACGGAATATGCTGCGCCTTCAATCCGGTCATCAGGTTGTAGAGCTCGCCGGCGAGATGGCCGCCGCTGCCCAGGCCCGCAGAGCCGAAGTTCAGCGGGCCCTTGAAGCTTTTCGTCCACTCGACGAATTCCTTCGGGTTCTTTGGCGGCGACGACGGATTGATGATCAGCATCAGCCCGGCTGAAGTGAGCTGCGTGATCGGCGTGAAGCTGTTCACCGGGTGGTAGGGCAGCTTGGGGTTCAACGCCGCATTCACCGTGTGCTGGTGGTAAGGCACGAACAGGGTGTAGCCGTCGGGCGGCGCATTGGCGGTGAGTTCCGCGGCGATCACGCCGGAGGCGCTCGCGCGGTTGTCGACGATGACCTGCTGCTTCAGCGACTCGCTCAACTTGGCGCCGAACAGTCGTGCCAGGATGTCCGTCGTGCCGCCCGGCGCGGCGGGTGTGATCAGGCGGATCGGGCGGTCGGGATAGGTGTCCGCAGCCGGTGCGACAGGGGCGGCGGTCAGGGTCAGCAGCAGGGCGGCGGCGGGCATCAGGCGATGCCGGGCGTGGCACTTCCGGGTCATGGAACTCTCCTCGTTGGTGGCGCCTTCGGTGTGGAAAGGGCGCCTTGTCCGTGCGGATGGTAGAACAGTGGGACAGTGTAACCGGGAGGGGAGTTCCGGTCAGCCGGCGACCGCAAGCGCGGCCGGCGCCTGGATTTCGTCGAGCACCTTGATTTCGAGGGCGCAGCCCACGGTATCCCATTCCGCCACCTCGTCGCGCAGGGCGGCCACGGTCAGGGGGTTGCGCTTCAGCCAGTCGCGCGAGAGCTTCACCCGGAACGCCTGGCCCTTGGCCCGGGCGGTGATCTCGGGCAGGCGCACATCCGTGCGGCTGCGGTAGAACAGCGCGCCGAGCCGCAAGGCCAGCACCACGCGCAGGTCGATGCTGGCGGCTTCGATCTGGGGCAGCGACCGGCGCAGCGAGCGGCGGTGCGTGGCCACCAGCAGCGCGAGTTGTTCCTGCTCGCTCCGCGAAAAGCCGGGCATGTCCGCGTTCTGGATAATGTAGGCGGAGTGCCGGTTGTAGCCCGAGTAGGCGACCGAGACGCCGATTTCGTGCAGCTTGGCGGCCCAGCCGAGGAACAGCGGCGCCGTTTCCTCGCCCTTGCCTTCGGCGAGCTGTTCGTAGATCTGCAGCGTGAGCGCCGCAACCCGGCGCGCCTGCTTGGCGTCCACGTGATAGCGGCTCATGAACTGGCTGACCGTCATGTCCCGCATGTCGTGATGGCGGATGCGCCCCACCATGTCCCACAGGATGCCCTGGCGCATGGCGCCGGTCGCGACGGCCATGCGGTCGATCTTCAGTTCGGAGAGGGCCGCGCGCATGATGGCGATGCCGCCGGGCAGTACCGGCAGCCGGTCGCTGCGCACGCCTTCGAGTTCCAGATGATTGAGATCGCCCGCGCGGATCAGACTCTGGCGCAGGGCGTCCAGCGCGGCCGGCGTGACGGTGCCGTCGCCGAGGCCATTGAGCTGGCAGATCTCCGCAATCGCCCGCGCCGTGCCGGAGGAACCGAAGACTTCGTCCCGGTTGCCCTTGCCGAAACTCGCCACGATGGGCTCGATTTCCTTGCGCGCGGCAACCTCTGCGTCCTTCATCGCGGCTTTGCTGATCTTGCCGCCCGGGAAAAAACGCAGGCTGTAGGATACGCAGCCCATGTAGAGGCTTTCCAGTTTGGCGGGCTTGTAGCCGCGCCCGATCACGAACTCGGTCGAACCGCCGCCGATGTCCACCACCAGGCGGCGCGCCGTGGAAGAGGGCAGGCCGCGCGCGACGCCCAGGTAAATGAGGCGCGCTTCCTCGCGGCCGGCCACGACCTCGATGGGAAAGCCGAGCGCGGACTGCGCTTTCTTCAGGAAGGCCGCCGCATTCTTCGCCACGCGCAGGGTGTTGGTGCCGACGGCGCGGACGTTGTGTGGATCGAAGCCGCGCAGCCGCTCGCCAAAGTGCTTGAGGCATTCGAGCGCGCGCTCCTGCGCGTCGTCGTCGAGCCGCTTGTCATTGGTCAGGCCGGCGCCGATGCGCACCGGGGCGCGCAGGGAGTCGAGGGGGTAGATCTGGTCGTCGGCGATGCGCGCGACCTGCAGGTGGAAGCTGTTCGACCCGAGGTCGACGGCGGCGATCGGGGCGGCTTCAGCCATCAGATAAACCCGGCAGCGCAGGCGCGCATTGCGTATCGCCAGGGTCGGGTCGTCGGGGGCTCAAACGGAAACGCCGCGTCCATGCGGCGGAAGTATAGGCAAAGCTTTGTGACAGCGCTACGTGCGGTATCGACCGGTGCCGCGCCGCTCAGTGCTGGGACAGCACTTCGCGCTCAATGTCCTCGACCTTGGTATGGCGGACGTCCTTGCCCTTGACCATGTAGATCACATACTCGGCGATATTCTTGCTGTGGTCGCCGATGCGTTCGATGGCCTTGGCGATGAACACCATCTCCAGCGCGTGGGAAATCAGGCGCGGGTCTTCCATCACGTAGGTGATGAGCTGGCGGATGATGGAGCGGAACTCGTCGTCCACCGCCTCGTCCTGGCGCAGCACGCCGCCCGCGGCGTTGGCGTCAAGGCGGGCGAAGGCGTCCAGCGCCGTGCGCAGCATGGTCAGCGCGGCGTCCGCCATGTGGCGCACGTCGATCCCGCGCGGCCGCACCGGGCGGTCCGATTCGTAGATGAGTTGCGTCATGCGGGCGATCTTGGTGGCCTCGTCGCCAATGCGCTCGAGGTCGGTGATCGTCTTGACCACCGTCATCAGCATCCGCAGGTCGCCTGCCGCCGGCTGGCGGCGGGCGATCACCGTGTTGCAGTCCTCGTCGATCTGGACCTCGAGGCCGTTGACCCGGTGGTCGTCTTCGATCACGCGGCGCGCAAGCTGCACGTTGCCGTCGTCGAGGGCGTCGAGGGCGGCCAGCGTCTGCTGCTCGACCAGCCCCCCCATCTGCAGCACGCGCGAGCGGATGTCTTCCAGTTCGGCGTCGAACTGCTTGGATGTATGTTGTTCGTTACCGGGCATGACGGACCCTCGTTTCTGGAATGCGACGAACCTGGGACTTTACCAGCACGTTGTGACAATTATATGGCGGTGGCGAAGGGCGGGTGCGGTTATCGCGTGAGCGTCCGCACGCCCTCCGGGCTGGCGAGCAGCAGCACGTCGGCCCCGCGCCGGGCGAACAGGCCGTTCGTCACCACACCCGTGATCTGGTTGATGCGTTCCTCCAGCGCCGCCGGGTCGGTGATCGACAGCCCGTAGACGTCGAGGATCGCGTTGCCGTTGTCGGTCGTGAAGCCTACGCGCAGCTCGGGCGTGCCGCCGAGCTTCACGAGCTCGCGCGCCACGTACGAGCGCGCCATCGGGATGACTTCCACGGGCAGCGGGAACTTGCCGAGCACATCCACCAGCTTCGAGGCGTCAGCGATGCAGACGAACTTGCGCGCCACGGCGGCGACGATCTTCTCGCGGGTCAGCGCGCCGCCGCCGCCCTTGATCATCGCGAGGTGGCGGGTCACCTCGTCGGCGCCGTCCACGTAAACCGGCAGTATCGTC
>CAZXNF010000146.1:0-8178 GCA_964641785.1 uncultured Streptomycetaceae bacterium
GCGATCCTGCCGTCCGCGAGGCACACGCTGCGGCGCACGCGATTGAGAGGGGGAGTACGGCCAACCCGCACCCCCAGGCGCAGGTCACTGAGGCGCGGGGGTTGCTGAAGTAACAGCAACAATGATTCGTCACACCGGCCAAGAAGGGGGAGGGGCACCTTCCCCTCCCAGCCGGTGTCCAGACAATTGACTCACTGGATGCCGGCCTGCGCCGGCATGACGGAGTGAGGGTTAAGGCGCCGCCTGCTCGTTGACCATGGGCTTGCCGCCGGCGTAGAGCGCCAGGTTATTGACGAAGAACTCGGCGCCACGCCATTCGTTGCCCTGTGCCGCGCCCGCGTTGTGAGGCGTCACGACGGTGTTGGGCAGGTTCCACAGCGGTGATGCCGAGGGCAGCGGCTCTTCCTTGAACACGTCGAGGAAGGCGCCGCCGATTTTTTTCTTCTCCAGCACGGCGATCATGGCGTCCTCGTCGATCACCTCGCCGCGCGCGATGTTGACGACAAAGGCGGAAGGCTTCATCAGGCCGAAGGCTTCGGCGTCGAGCAGATGCTTCGTTTCCTTGGTCAGCGGGCAGCACAGGATCACCCAGTCGGCCGTTGGCAGCAGCGACTTGAACTTCGCCGTCGGGTGTATCTCGTCCACGATGTCCTCGGGCCGGCGCGGGCTGCGCCGCACGCCGATCACCTTCATGCGCAGCGTCTTGGCAAACTCGGCCACGCGGTTACCGATCGCGCCGAGGCCGACGATCACCGCCGTCTCCCCTTCCAGGTCCGGCGGCACGTCGGCGCCGCGCAAGGGCGTCCACTCGCGCTTCTGCTGGCCCGCGATCCAGCGCGGCGCCCGACGCGAGAGCATGAGCAGGCCCAGCAGCCCGGTCTGCGCTACTGCTTCCGCGTTCATGCCGGTGGCGGTGGTCACCTTGACGCCGCGCGCCATGAGGGGCGGCAGCCACTTATGCTGGCTGATGCCGGAGCTGTGGAAATGGATCCACTTGAGGTTAGGCGCGTGCTCGCAGACATCGATGAAGCGTTTGAAGCGCGGCTCGGAGAAGCGCACGTCGCGCGTGGTGCAGGCGACTTCGACCTTCTTCAGGTCGTCCGCGGAAACGGGCCCGCCGTCATCCGGCACGTGCACCAGCTTCATGTCCACCTTCTTCGCGCGCAGCAGATCCGGGACCTTGCTGCTGAATTCGTCGACGTTCGTTTGCGACCACAGTACGTGAATCATGATGCGGTTCTCTCGCTGTCGTTGGTGAGTTAAAGACGCTCTGGCGGGACGGCTTAGCGCTTCTTTTCCCGCGCCTCGATTTCCTTCACGAGTTTACCGACTTGCGTGTGTTCCTTGCGCATGCGGTCGGTCAGTGCCTGCGGCGACCCGGAAATGACCTCCGCGCCCAGCCCGAGCAGCTTCTCGCGGATGTCGGGCAGTTCGAGGATGGCGGCCACTTCGGACTGCAGCTTGGCGATGACGGGCTTGGGCGTACGCGCGGGAACCACGATGCCGTAGAACGTGGCGGAATCGAAGCCCGGCACGCTGTCCGCCATCGGCGGAATGTCCGGTGCGGCGGCCGTGCGCTTCGTGCTGCTGATGCCGAGCGCCTTCACGCGGCCTTGTCTGATGAGCGGCAGTGCTGCCGCCAGGTTCGGGTAGTACACAGCGATATCCCCGCGTACGACGCCGTTCAACGCATCGGCGGCGCTCTTGAACGACACCTGCGTCAGATCGATGCCCGCGAGCGAGCGCAGCAGCTCCGCGCCGACCTGGCTGGAGGTGCCGGGCCCGGTGTCCGCGTAGTTGAGCGCGCCGGGCTTGGACTTGGCCAGCGCGATGAGCTCTTTCACGGAGTTCACGCCCAGTTGCGGCGGCACGATCAGCACGGTCGGCAGGTCCACCATCAGGATCACCGGGGCGAAGTCCTTGAAGATGTCGTAGGTCACCGGCATCAGGAAGGGTGTTACCACGAAGGTGGAGGCGGCCATGTAGAGCGTGTAGCCGTCGGGCTCGGCCCGCGCCACCATCGCGGCGCTGATCGTGCCGGCGGCGCCCACGCGGTTGTCCACGATCACCTGCTGGCCCCAGCGCTCGGCGAGTTTCTGGCCGACGATGCGGGCCACGATGTCGGTGGCGGTGCCGGGGGTGAAGCCGACGATGTAGCGGATCGGCTTGTAGGGATAGGCCTGCGACTGGGCGGCCGCTGGCAGCGCGGCGGTCATGGCGACGCCGGCCAGGGCAATGACTGCGGTTTTCATGCAACCTCCTCCAAGGTTCCGGCGATGCGGTGGCGGCTGCGCCGGGCAGCCTGTTGTTGTAGGTTGCTTTACGCGGCGGGCTTGTCGGGCTTCACCTTCACGTACGACCCCGGTGCGTCTTCGAGCGCCTTCAGCCCGCCCTCTCCCGGCACGCGTGCGGGTACCTGCTCGCCGGCGTGCGGCGCGACCCACTGCGCCCAATCCGTCCACCACGAACCGGGGTGCTGGGTCGCGTTCTTCAGCCAGTCGTCCGGGGCGGCGGTCAGCTTGCCGTCGTTCGTCCAGTAGCCGTATTTGTTGGCGGCTGGCGGATTGATGATGCCCGCGATGTGCCCGGAACCGCCGAGCACGAAGCGCACCGGCCCGCCGAAGATGCGGGCGCCGGCGTAGGTCGATTTCCACGGTGCGATGTGGTCCTCGGCGGTGGAGATGAAGTACATCGGCACCTTGACCTTGGACAGGTCGACCGGCACGCCGCACAGCGTGACGGCGCCGGGTTCGCGCAACCGGTTTTCGACGTACATCTTGCGCAGGTAAAAACTGTGCATGGCCGCGGGCATGCGCGTGGAATCCGAGTTCCAGTACAGCAGGTCGAAGGGAAACGGGTCCTTGCCGAGCAGGTAATTGTTGACCACGAAGGACCAGATGAGGTCGTTCGCGCGCAGCATGTTGAAAGTGGCGGCCATCTCGGAGCCTTCGAGGAAGCCGCGCTCGTTCATCTTCTTTTCGAGGTTCGCAACCTGCTCCTCGTCGATGAACACGCCCAGCTCGCCGGGGTCGCCGAAGTCGACCAGGCTGGCGAAGAAGGTCGCGCTCTTGATGCGGTCGTCTTTTTTCTTCGCCATCACGGCCAGCGTGCTGGCGAGCAGCGTGCCGCCGAGGCAGAAGCCCACCGCGTCGACTTCCCGCTCGCCGGTCGCCTTTTCGATCGCGTCCAGCGCGCCGAGGATGCCGAGACCGACGTAGTCCTCGAAGCCCATCTTCGACATGGAGGCGTCGGGGTTGACCCACGAGACGATGAACACGGTGTGCCCCTGCTGGGTCGCCCAGCGCACGTAGGAGTTCTTCTCGCGCATGTCGAGGATGTAGTACTTGTTGATCCACGGCGGCACGATCAGCAGCGGCCGCTTGAACTGCGTGTCGGTCAGCGGCGCGTACTGGATGAGCTGCATCAGTGCGTTCTGGAAGACGACCTTTCCGGGCGTCATGGCCAGGTTCTCGCCGACCTTGAAGGCGTCGGTGTCGGTCATCGTCACCCGCAGTTCGCCGTGGCCGCGTTCCAGGTCATGCAGCAGGTTGTTCAGCCCCTTGACCAGGTTCTTGCCGCCGCTCGCGACGGTTTCGCGCATCGCCTCCGGATTGGTCAGCAGGAAGTTGGTGGGTGCGAGCGCGTCGATGTACTGGCGCGTGTAGAAGTCGACCTTCTGCGCTGTTTTGGGGTCGAGGCCCTCGACGCCGGCCACGGCGCCCTGCACGTGCTTGGCGGCGATCAGGTAGGACTGCTTGATGAAATCGTAGAGGAAGTTGTTCTGCCAGTCCTCGTGCTTGAAGCGCTTGTCGGACTTAGCGGGCTCGATCATCGGCGGTTGCGGCGCGCCCCACAGGTGCGTGAAGGTGTTCTGCCACAGCATCGAGTAGTCGTGCCACATCTTGACCTGCAGTTCGGCCGCCTTGGCAGGATCCGACCACCATTGGGTCGCCAGGTCCGAAAAGGCCTTGGTGAGCCCGAGCTTGTCTTCCGGCATCCAGCCGTGCGCGGCCTGGCGCTGCATGAAGTCGGACACCAGCTTGCCGGAGGTCTGCGCGATCTGCGCGAAGGACTGCGCGAGCGCCGCCTGATCGGGCGCGGCCGCCTGGTCGGCGTTTGCCGCCGCTGCGCGCGGCAATGGAGTCACCTTGGACTGCGTCATCGAACGATTTCCTCCTGCCCTGCTGTTGTTGTGCCTGCGCCAGCGCCCACGGCGCCAGCGGACGAGACGACGAACCGGTAACCGTCATCGCCGCGGATGCGGGTGAGCGTGCCATCGTGCATGAGTTTGTTGAGATGGGAAAGCGTTTCGCCCATCGCAAAGAAGGTCTGGTGGGTATCGAGCGGGCGGCGGAAGATGACCTTCATCAGGTCCGCCGCGGGCCGGGGCTCGGCGCAGGCTTCCACGAGTTCGGCCAGCCGGTCCACATGGTGGGACTGCAACTGCGCCAGCCGCTGGTGCAGCCCGCGGAACGGCAAGCCGTGGGAAGGCAGCACGAGCGTATCCGCGGGCAGTTCGGTGTATCGGGTGAGCGACGCCAGGAAGCGGTCCAGCGGATCCGCGTCGGGATCGCGGGCCTGCACACTGACGTTGGTGCTGATGCGCGGCAGCACCATGTCGCCGGCGATCATGATCCGGAGTTCATCGCAGTAGAAGGACACGTGCTCGGGCGAGTGGCCGTAGCCGGTGATCGCACGCCAGCCGCGACCGCCGATCGCGAGGACGTCGCCGTCGTACAGTGACTCGACGCGCTCGGGGATCGCCGGCACGCCCTTCTGGTACAGGTTGCCCTTGGCGAACTTGCGCGCTTCGTCGCCGAGGTCGAGACCGTGCTCGCGGAACAACGCGAGGTTGTCGGCGCGGGTATGCATCGGCGCGCCGTCGAGCCAGCCGCGGGCGGCCGCAAACTCGGGGGCGGTGAGATAAACGGGTGCGGCCCAGCGATCGGCCAGCCAGCGCGCAAGCCCGAAATGGTCGGGGTGGAAATGGGTGACGAGGATCCGCGTGACCTGCAGCGGCGCAACGACGTGTTCGAAGATCGTTTCCCACGCGGCCCGCGCTTCATCCGTGGCGAACCCGCAGTCCACGATCGTCCAGCCATCGCCGTCCTTCAGCAGCCACAGATTGATGTGATTGAGGACGAACGGCAGCGGCATGCGCAGCCAGAACACACCGGGAGCGACTTCGGTGACGGTTCCCAGCGCAGGCGGCTCGTGCCAGGGATGGTCCAGAACGGAAGCGGGTTTGGCGGGGGCAGGGGCGGCAGTGTGGGGCGCAGCAGAATCAGGCATTGACGTTTACGTAAATGTTAGTCTAGGATTACATCATTGTAGACTGATTTTAATCACTTTTTTTGCATTGCACAATGAACGGACCCTACACCATCTCGGATTTGGCCAAAGAGTTTGGGATCACCACGCGAACCCTGCGGTTCTATGAGGACCAGGGCATTCTGAGCCCCGCACGCGAAGGGACGAGCCGGCTATTCAGCCAGCGCGACCGCGTCCGCCTCAAGCTTACGCTGCGCGGCAAGCGTCTGGGGTTCACGCTCGCCGACATCAAGGATCTGTTCGATCTTTACGACCTCGCACGGGACGAAAAGAAGCAGTTGCGCGAATTCCTTGCCCGGCTGGAACGGCGCCGCGGCCTGCTCGAACAGCAGCAGGAGGACGTTGCCGTGATGCTGAACGAGATCACTTTCTTTGAAACCCAGTGCCGGCAACTGCTGGCCCAGGCCGACAAGAAAACCGCACACTGACATTTACGTTGACGTTAACGTCAATTATGGACTATTACGTAACTTGTTGATAAGAGACAATAATGATCGCTGTCATCTTTGAAGTGGAGCCTCAGCCTGGCCGCCAGCAACAGTACTTTGACCTGGCCGCCGAGCTGCAGCCGCTCCTCAAGGCGGCGGACGGCTTCATCTCCATCGAGCGCTTCGAGAGCCTGACGACCCCCGGGAAGTACCTGTCGCTGTCGTTCTGGCGCGACGAGGCCAGCGTCGGTGCCTGGCGCGCGCTGGGCGAGCATCGCATCGCGCAGGGCAAGGGCCGCGACGGGGTCTTCCGCGACTACCGGCTGCGCGTGGCCGGCGTCATCCGCGACTACGGCATGACCGAACGCGCGCAGGCGCCGGCCGACAGTCGGAAGGTGCACGGCACATGAACACCGCCGCCGGGCCGGTTTTCGATTTCGGACTCGGCGACACGCTGGACCTGCTGCGCACGACGGTTGCCGGCTTCACCGCGAAGGAGATCGCCCCGCGCGCGGCGGCGATCGACCGCACGAACGAATTCCCGCGCGACCTGTGGCCGCGGCTCGGCAGCCTGGGGCTCCTCGGTATCACGGTCGAGGAGGAATACGGCGGCGCCGGGCTCGGCTACCTCGCGCACATCGTGGCGATGGAGGAGCTGTCGCGCGGCTCGGCGTCGGTGGGACTCTCCTACGGCGCACATTCCAACCTGTGCGTGAACCAGATCCGGCGCAACGGCAGCGCGGCGCAAAAAAGGCGCTACCTGCCGAAGCTGATTTCCGGCGAGCACGTGGGCGCGCTGGCGATGAGCGAGCCGAATGCGGGTTCGGACGTGGTGTCCATGCAGTTACGCGCGGAGCGCAAAGACGACCGCTACGTCCTTAATGGCAGCAAGATGTGGATCACCAACGGCCCGGACGCCGATACGCTCGTGGTCTACGCAAAGACCGATCCAGCCGCCGGGCCGCGAGGCATCACCGCCTTTCTCGTCGAGAAGACCTTCAAGGGATTTTCGCCGGCGCCGAAGCTGGACAAGCTGGGCATGCGCGGTTCCAATACCTGCGAACTGGTGTTCGCGGACTGCGAAGTCCCGGCGGAGAACGTGCTGGGCAAGATCGGCGAGGGCGTGCGCGTGCTGATGAGCGGGCTCGATTTCGAACGCGCCGTGCTCGCCGGCGGCCCGCTCGGCATCCTGCGGGCGTGCCTGGATACGGTGCTGCCCTACGTTCACGACCGCCGCCAGTTCGGCCAGGCGATCGGCGGATTCCAGCTGATCCAGGGCAAGCTGGCCGACATGTATACGGCGATGAACGCGAGCCGCGCCTACGTGTACGCGGTGGGCCGCGCCTGCGACGAGGGCCGCGTCACGCGCAAGGATGCGGCGGGGGCGATCCTCTACGCCGCGGAACAGGCGACGAAGCTCGCGCTCGACACGATCCAGGTCCTCGGCGGCAACGGCTACACCAACGACTACCCGGCGGGGCGGCTGCTGCGGGATGCGAAGCTGTACGAAATCGGCGCCGGCACCAGCGAGATTCGCCGCTGGCTGATCGGGCGCGAGTTGTTCGAGGAGACCGCCTGATGCCGCATCTGCACACCCCGCTCTGCGACACCCTCGGTCTCCGCCTGCCGATCATCCAGGCGCCGATGGCGGGCGGCGCCACCACCCCTGCGCTGGTGGCGGCCGTTTCGGGCGCCGGCGCACTAGGCTCGTTCGGCTTTGCCTACACGCAGCCGGAAACCATGCAGCGCGACTGCGAAGCGGTGCGCGCGCAAACCGGCGCGCCCTTCAATATCAACCTGTTCGTGTCGTCCGTACCGCCGACGATCCCCGCCGACACGCAAGGCGGGGCGATCGACGCGCTCGCGGGCTATTACGCGGAACTGGGCCTGCCGCCGCCGGCGCCGGTCAAGCCGCCTTACGCGCCCGATCTCGACGCGCAGTTGTCCGTGGTCGAGGAGGTGCGCCCCGCGGTGCTCACTTACCACCTCGGCCAGTTGCCTGCCGGCCGCATTCGCAGCCTGCAGGCCGCGGGCATCCGCGTCGGTGGCAGCGCCACCTGCGTGGCCGAAGCCGAACAACTGGAAGCGCTTGGTGTGGACTTCATCGTTGCGCAGGGCGCGGAAGCCGGCGGCCACCGTGGTTCTTACCTGCGCGATCCCTACGACGCGATGACCGGCACATTCGCGCTGGTGCGGCTCATTGCGCGCAAGGTGCGCACGCCGGTGGTCGCGGCGGGCGGCATCATGGACGGCGCGGGCATCGCGGCGGCGCTCGCACTCGGCGCGCAGGCCGTGCAGATGGGCACCGCGTTCCTGCCGTGCACGGAATGCGGCATCGCGCCCGCCTACAAGGCGCGCCTGCTCGCCGCGCGCGAAGATGAAACGCGGATCACGGAGAAGTTTTCCGGCAAACCCGCGC
>CAZXNF010000147.1:0-4430 GCA_964641785.1 uncultured Streptomycetaceae bacterium
GCGGAAGCACGTGCAGTATCCGCGCGGCGCGGCGGCCAATCCGATGTCGCAGGACGAGCTGGACGCCAAGTTCCGCGACTGCGCGGCGCTAGTCCTGGCCGCGCCCGCCGTCGAAGAAGCGCTGGCGATGCTGCACGGCATCGATGATCTGCCGACGCTCGGCCCGTTGATGACGCTGCTGGCGGGCAGCCGCCGCTGACCGTTCCGCGCCGCGCTACTGGGCGGCGGGCTTGATGTTGGCGGCCTTGATGATCTTGCGCAGCCGCTCGGTGTCGTCCTGCATGAAGCGCGCGAGTTCTTCCGGCGTGCTCGCGCGCGGGTCCGCGCCCACGACGATCAGGCGCTGCTGAATGTCCGGCTGCGCGAGGATGGTCGCCACGTCCTTGCTGATCTTCTGAATGATGGGCTTGGGCGTTTTCGCCGGCACGAAGATCGAATACCACAGCACATACTCGAAGCCGGGTACGCCCGCCTCCGCCACGGTCGGCACATCGGGCGCCGCCGGCGAACGTTTCGGGCTGCTGACGCCCAACGCGCGTAACTTGCCCGCTTTCACCTGCGGCAGCAATGGCGGAATCGGGTTGAAGGTCGCCTGCAACTGGCCGCTCACCACGTCGATGACCGCCTGCCCCGCGCCCTTGTAGGGCACATGGACCATCCTGGTGCCCGTCATCGACAGGAAGAGTTCCATCACCAGATGGCTCGGCGACCCCTCGCCCGCGGACGCGTAGGTCAGCTTGCCCGGGGAGGCCTTGGCGAGCGCGATGAGCTCCTTGACCGAGGTCGCCGGCACGGAAGCATTGATCACCAGCATGTTGGCGTTGGTGGTGAGCAGCGTGACCGGCGCGAAGTCCTTGACCGGGTCGTACGGCAGCTTGTTCATCAGCAGCGGATTGATGACGAGGCCGCTGGAGGTGCCGAACAGCATGGTGTAGCCGTCCGGCGCCGCGCTCGCGACGATCTGCGTGCCGATCACCCCGCCGCCGCCGCCGCGGTTGTCCACGATGACCTGCTGGCCCCACATTTCGCCCAGTTTCTGCCCGACCATGCGCGCGACGATGTCGGTGCCGCCGCCGGGCACGAAGGTGACGATGAAGCGGACGGGACGGGTGGGATAGTCCTGGGCAAAAACGGGAACTGCGGAAGCACACAATACGGAAAGAACCGGCAGCAACTTGCGCATGTTGGGTTACACCATCAGTAAAGTGGAAAGGTTGGTCATGGACCCTACTATTTTGCCCGATCTAACGCTCGCGGCATTAATGAACAGGCGCGTGGGCCATCGGGAGGGGGACGAGCCACCGATTGCGCGCCGATCGCCCTGCCCACGGCGCTAGACCGTCGCCACCGGCGTTACCGGCGAGCCCACCGCCCCCGGCATGCGCAGCGGTGGCGCCGTCAGCAGGAAGCGGCTGCGTTTGTTCTTCCGCAGCCATGCCGCGAGTTCCGTCACGTACCATAGTTCGCCCAGGTTGACGCCGAGCTTCACCAGACAGTGCTCGTGCAGCGGCAACTGCGGCCCGCAGTCGTGCAGACGCGGATCGGCGCCGAGCGTGGACGAGCGCTCCACGGCCAGGTTGTCGGCGACGATCGCGGCTACGCCCGAGTCGGTGATCCACTGCAGGAGCTTCTGGTCGCAACCGTCGAGCACGGGACACTGCGTCTTGATCGCGTTGTCGAGCCTGCCGTCGGCGTCGCGGATCAACTGGCCGAGGCCCGTGTGGAGGCACAGGATGTCGCCCTCCTCCACCGTGAGGTTGTCGCTTTTCAGGATGCGTTCGAACTGCTCCCAGGTGACGGCCACGCGCTCGTCGCCGAAGTGGTGGCGCAGATCCATCATCACCGCGCGGCCCTGCACACCGGTCACGGCCATCTCCGCCACCGACAGCGCCACCGCGCCCACGTCGCCGTGAAGTCCGCGCCCGTTGGCGTCCACGATGCGGAAGCCGTTGTACGACACCTTCTCGGCCACACCATCGCCATCCGCGTCAAACACCGTGCCCTTGTGCGCAAAGCCGTCCCAATGCGTGGAGTACTGCGAATACAACGTGATCGCCTCGTCGGAACCGACGTCCGTGAAACGGGGGTCGGTGTCGCCCATGGCGAGGTTGAAGTACGGATGGCCGTCGCGCAGGATCGGGTGGAACACCGGCGGCTTGCGGAAGGCATTGAGGATGCTGCCGCCCGGCTTGTCGAGCGGATGCGAGAGGCAGAACGTCTCACCCGTCTGCACTTCCTGCATTGCCTGTTTGCGACGCTCGGCGGTCAGGAGATTCAGCCGCCCACGTTGATCGTCGTCCCCGAACTCGCCCCAGTTCGATCCTGCCGGGCGGTTTTTCCAGCGCTTAGCCATGTAACTCCAGCCAAAAACGGCGCCGCTGCCAGCCAGCCGGCGCTCAGCCGCATTTTGCCTTGTTGTCCCGGCCCGGGTCAGAGCATTTCCAGCGGTCGCGGTCCTTTCGGCGGCGGAAACAGGCGGTCGAGTTCGGCGCGCTGCGCGGTGGTCAGACGCAGATCGCGAGCGGCGGCGTTTTCAGTGACGCGCGCGCGGTTGCCCGACTTGGGAATCACGATCACGTCGTCGTTCGCGAGCAGCCACGCCAACGCGAGTTGGGCAGGTGTCATGCCCTGGCTTTCTGCATAGGCAGCGAACTTCGCATTGCCGAGCAGGCGGGCCTGCTCGAGCGGCGAATACGCCATCACGGTGATACGCCGCTCGTGCAGCCATGGCAGCAGATCCCACTCGATACCGCGCCGCGTGAGGTTATAGAGCACCTGGTTGGTGGCCACCGCTTCGCCACCGGCGAGCGCCGTCCATTCCCGCAGGTCGTCGAGGTCGAGATTGCTCACGCCGTAATGGCGGATCTTGCCGGCCCGCTGCAGGGCCAGCAGCGCTTCCAGCGTCTCCGCGAAGGGCACGCTGCCGCGCCAGTGCAGCAGATAGAGATCGAGGCGGTCCGTCTTCAGGCGCTTGAGGCTCGCCTCGCACGCGGCCTGCGTGCCGCGGCGCGACGCGTTTTCCGGCAGCACCTTGCTGACGAGGAAACATTCGTCGCGGCGCCCCGCGATCGCCTCCGCCACCAGTGATTCGGAGCGGCCGCTGCCGTACATCTCGGCGGTATCGATCAGCGTCAGGCCGAGGTCGAGTCCGTGTCTTAACGCGGCGATCTCCTCGGCGCGCGCGGCGCGGTCGTCGCCCACGTTCCAGGTGCCCTGGCCGAGGGCCGGCACCGCTTCGCCGGACGGCAAAACAACGGTCTTCACGGTCATGTTCTCTCCTGTCGCCCGCGCCGGTGGCCGCGCGCCCACGATTGCGGCTGGCCTGCGCACCCCGCTACACTTCGGTGCATGTCCGGTGACCATTTTGCCTTGTTACGCGGCGCGATGAACGACCCGATGAACGACCGTCGGGCGTTCGTCGAAGAGTCTCGTTTCGGTGTCTGGTTTCTGGGCACGCGCACCTGGCATGTCCACGTGCTCAAGCGCGCGCTGAACGACCTGGAGCGCCTCCTGCAGCCGCGCGCGGAGCGCTATCCGGTCATCCTCGACATCGGCAGCGGTTACGGCAAGTCGCTGAGCGAGTTGGCCGCCCGCTTTGCGCCGGAGCGCCTGATCACCGTCGATGCCGATCCGGCGGCGCGGCTGCGCGCGGCCGAGGCGATCGCGCGCAGCAGGGTGCCGGTGGAATGGCATTCCGCCAACGCCGCGGACCTGCCCCTCGCGGACGGTTCGGTCGACCTCGTGTTCTGCCACCAGACGCTCCATCACATCGTGGCGCAGGCCGCGGCGCTCAACGAATGCTTACGCGTGCTAAAGCCCGGCGGCGTCCTGCTGATGGCGGAGTCGACCAGCGCCTACATCCATTCATGGCTCATCCGGCTGCTGTTCCGGCATCCCATGCAGGTGCAGCGCAGCGCAGCGGACTACATCGCGATGGTGCGCCGCGCCGGCTTCGACGTCCGGCCGGACGCCATTTCGCTGCCGTTTCTGTGGTGGAGCCGGCCTGACCTCGGCATCAAGGAATGGCTCGGCATGCGGGTCCCCGCGCAGCGCGAGGAAACGCTGGTGAACCTCGTGGCGTTCAAGCCCGCCGCGGCCTGAAATCCGCCGCCCGCTACCTGCGGACTTACTCCATCTCGATCTTCGCGGCTTTCACGACCTTCGCCCACTTCTGCAGTTCCGCGCGGAAGTAGGCGCCGAATTCGGCGGGTGCGTTGCCGCCGGGCTCCGCGCCCTGCCCCACCAGTGTTTCGTTGACTTCCGGCGCCTTGAGCGCGAGCCGCACATCGGCCAGCAGCCGGTTGATGACGGGCTGCGGCGTTTGGACCGGTACCAGCAGCCCGAACCACGAACTGGATTCGAAGCCCGGGTAGCCTGACTCCGCGATCGTCGGCACGCGGTAGTCGAGGACGTTCGGGCACAGGTGCAGG
>CAZXNF010000147.1:4440-8170 GCA_964641785.1 uncultured Streptomycetaceae bacterium
GGGAAGCGCGGCCGCGCGCTTGGGGCTGGTCAGCGCCAGACCGCGCACCTTGCCGCTCTTCACGTGCGGCAGCGACGACACGGTGCTGCTGAACAGCAACTGCACCTGCCCGGCCATGACGTCGATGAAGGCGGGGCCACTGCCCTTGTATGGCACGTGCGTCATCTCGATCCCCGCCGCCGACGCGAATAGTTCGGTGGTGAGGTGGATGGAGCTGCCGTTGCCGGACGACGCGTAGTTGAGCTGCTTCGGCTTGCTTTTGGCGTACGCGACCAGCTCGGCGACGGAATTCGCCGGCACTGCCGGATGCACCACCAGCATGAAGGGCGTGGCCGCCACCATGGTGACCGGCGCGAAATCCCTGACCGGGTCATAAGGCAGCTTCTTGAACAGACTGGGATTGACTGCGTGCGTGGTCGATATCAGCAGCAGCGTGTAGCCGTCAGGCGCGGACTTCGCTGCCATCTCCGTGCCGATGATGGTGCTCGCGCCCGCGCGGTTGTCCACCACGACCGACTGCCCGAGGCTTTCCGTCAGCTTCTTGCTCATCAGGCGCCCGAGGATATCGCCGGGCCCGCCGGCGCCGAAGGGCACGATGAGGCGGACCGGTTTGTCCGGGTAGGTCTGCGCGCACACGCCACCGGACAATCCGGCCAGCACCAATGCAAGCACCGCCGGCACGATACGAATTTTGTTGTTCACGTCAGACACTCCCCGGTTAGCGGCTAAATGACGCCGGCCTGCGCCAGGCGTTCGATGTCCTGCGTCGACATCCCCAGCACGTCGGCCAGCACTTCGCGCGTGTGCTCGCCGAGTTGCGGCGGCGGTCGGTCGTAGCTGGGCGGCGTCGCCGACAGGCGCGCGGGATTCGCGAGCATCGGCAGTTTCCCCGCACGCGGATGCGGCACTTCCACCCGCATGCCGCGGGACTGCACGTGCGCGTCTTCGAACACCTGCTGCAGGTTGTTGATCGGGCCGCAAGGCACACCGACCGCCGTCAGGCGCTCGATCCAGGCGGCCACCGTTTCGCGCGCAAACGCCGCCTGCAGATGCGGGATCAGCGCATCGCGGTTGGCCACGCGCGTGACGTTGGTCTTGAACCGGGCGTCGTCCGGCAACGCGGGCAGGCTCAGGATGCCGCACAGCTTGGCGAACTGCCCGTCGTTGCCGACCGCCACCACCATCTGGCCGTCCTGCGCCTTGAACACCTGGTAGGGCACGATGCTTGGGTGCGCGGTGCCCATGCGCTTGGGCACGATGCCGCCGACGAGGTAGTTCATGTTGATGTGGGAGATGGCGGCGATCGTCACGTCCAGCAGGGACATGTCGATGTACTGGCCCTCGCCCGTCTCGTTGCGGTACGCCAGCGCGGTCATCACGGCGAAGCTCGAATAAATGCCGGTGATCACGTCGCAGATGGCGAGGCCGACCTTCGCCGGGCCGCCGCCGGGCAGATCGTCACGCTCGCCGGTAAGGCTCATCAGACCGCTCATGGCCTGGAAGATGTAGTCGTAGCCCGGGCGGTTCTTGTACGGGCCGGTCTGGCCGAAGCCGGTGATCGAGCAATAGATGATCTTCGGATTGACCGCCTTGATGCTTTCGTAATCGAGGCCGTAGCGCTTCAGGTCGCCGACCTTGTAGTTTTCGATCAGCACGTCGGAGCGCGCGGCGAGCTTCTTCACCAGCGCCTGCCCTTCCGCTGTGGAGATGTCGCAGGTGACCGAGCGTTTGCCGCGGTTGATGGACATGAAGTAGGCCGAGTCCTCCGTGTCCGCGCCGGCGTCATCTCTCAGATAGGGCGGGAAAGAACGTGTCTCATCGCCGTGGTGCGGGCGCTCGACCTTGATGACATCCGCGCCGAAGTCTGCGAGGTTCTGGGCAAGGAAGGGGCCGGCGAGCACACGGCTGAGATCGAGCACGCGCAGGTGCTCCAGGGCTTTGGGCATGGCGGTGGATTCCGGAGCTGCCGCGGTCAGCGGCCGGTGAATTTCGGTTTGCGCTTTTCCTGGAAGGCGCGGACGGCCTCCTGGTGATCGTCGCCGATGTTGGTCAGTGCTTCGTAGGCGAGCGACGCATCCATGATCGAGTGCGCCAGTTGCCGCAGCGGAATGTTCACGCAGGCCTTGGTCCACTTGATCGCCTTGGTCGCCCCGCCAGCGAGTTTGTCGACGATGCCGTTTACCTTGGCGTCCAGCTGGTCGCGCGGCACGGCGTGGTTGATGAGGCCGATGCGCTCGGCTTCTTTCGCCGTCAGCAGGTCGCCCGTGAGCAGGTACTCCTTGGCGCGCGCGAAGCCGACGAGCTGCGGCCAGATCACCGCGCCGCCGTCCCCCGCGACGTAGCCCATCTTCACGTGCGGATCGCCAAGGCGGGCGTCTTCCACCGCGATCGTGATGTCGCACAGCAAGGCAAGCGTCGCGCCGAGCCCGATGCAGTCGCCGTTGATGCGGCAGACCACCGGCTTTTCGAGATCGAGCAGCCCGAAGATCATCTTCTTCATCTCCAGATTCTTGCGGTTGAAGAGTTCCGGGTCGTCGATGCGCTTCTGCATCATCGGGATATCCCCGCCCGCCGAGAACACCTCGCCGGCGCCGGTCAACACCACGACATCCGTCTCGTGGTCCACCTGCACGTCGTAGAAGATGCGCGACAGTTCGTTGTGCAGGTCGATGTGGATGGGGTTCATCGGCGGCCGGTTGAGGCGCAGCGTCAGCACGCGCCCCTGGCGCGCGATGTCGATGAATCGGTAAGCTGAATAATCCAAGAGTTCCTCCCTGTGGTGGGGCAAAATACCGGTAGGTCGCCATAGTACCTTCCCCGCAAATTTCCACAACTCAGGAACTGCCGCATGCCCGCAGCCGCATCCGTCGACACGATCAGGGTCATGACCTCGAACAGCACGCGCGGGGTGCTGGAAGCGTTGGCGCCCGCCTTCGAGCGGGCGTCGGGGCATGCGCTCTGCTTCCAGTACGATTCCGCCAAGGCGATGATGGCGCGCATCGAGGCCGGCGCAACGGCGGATGTGGTGGTGCTCGGTACCGGCGCGATCAACGAGCTGGAAGCGCTCGGCAGGCTCGTGCCGGGCAGCCGCCGCCCCTTCGCGCGCTCCCGTGTCGGCGTCGCCGTTCGCACGGGGGCACCGCGGCCGGACATCAGCACCGTGGAGGCCTTCAAGCGCACGCTGCTGGAGGCGAAGTCCGTCGCGCACACCGTGCACGGCGCCAGCGGCATGTATGTGCCGGTACTGCTGGAGCGCCTCGGTATCGCCGACCAGATCAGGCCCAAGACGGTCACGCGGCCCGGCGGCTATATCGGCGTGGTGGTGGCATCAGGTGAAGCCGAGATTGCCGTGCAGCAGATCTGCGAACTGCTGGCCGTGCCCGGGATCGACCTCGTGGGACCGCTGCCGGACGAGATACAGAAAGTCTTCGAGACCTCGGCGGGCATCTTCACCGATGCCGCCGACCCTGCCGTGTCGGTGGCATTCCTCGAGTTCTGCGCGGCGCCGGCGCACGCGCCGCTGTTCAAGGCGAAGGGCCTGGAATCCGCCAACGGCTAGTGCAGGATGCGCAGGTCCGGCGTCTGTCGGCTGCCCACGTTCAACAACAGCACCCGGTGCCCGCGCATCACCACGCTGCCCTTGATGCGGTTGTCGCCGGTGTCGCTGTATTCGAACTCGTAGACCCGCTGCAGCTCGATGCGCCCTTCGGCGTTGCGCACGGGCTTGAGT
>CAZXNF010000148.1:0-4789 GCA_964641785.1 uncultured Streptomycetaceae bacterium
CCTTGGTGTCGTGGACGTCGATGATCTGGTGCTTCTTGCCGGTGTAGTAGAGCACCCGCTCGGTAGTGGTGGTCTTGCCGGCGTCGATGTGGGCGATGATGCCGATGTTGCGGTACAAATTCAGTGCTTTTTGGCGAGCCATGATGTCTTCTTGGTAGGAAAGGGGGGCTGGCGGGAGGCCTGCGACTGCCAACCGGGTTAAAGCGAGGCCGGATTCTAGCGGTATGGCGGCCGCTCAGCCACCCGGAAAACCGCCGATTTCCCGGGGAATCCGACGCGCGGGCCGCCCGCCGGCCCGGCGTTTCCGGGTTTGCACCGGGCCCACGAGCGCGGCGGGCGCATCCGGGCGGTTTGCCCGGCCTCGGCATGCCGCAAGTTATGCCGCGGGTGCGGCGACGGAACGCGCTGCATGGCGCCGGCATGACCCCTCGGTTGAGAGCGTTCCAACCACCGTGCTACCATCAAACGCATGAATTCGCGGCCCCTCTTTATCGTTGCTTTCGGTCATGTCCGGCGCCGCACCGCCATCGCCGCAGCCTTTCTGATTTCAACCCGGGGCGCGTTCTACTCCCTGTAGTTTCCGGCGCCGTGCGCGCCGCCGGAGGGCCTCCCGCCCGCGGGGCGTACGCATCCCGTCAAGGCTGGCCCCCGTTCCGCAATTTTCCCGACCTCATCCACCGCCCCATACTTTTGCAGAGTAAACCCATGTCCTTTGCCGCCCGCCCGTCGTTGTTTTTCTGTCGCACCTTTGTCCGTGCATCCTTGGCCGTATTGATCCTCTCGCTTGCCGCCGGCGTGGCGCAGGCGCAGCAGGTCTTCAAGGTCACCACCATCCCCGAGGAAGCCGCCAGCGAACAGTTGCGCAAGTTCGGCCCGCTGGTGAAGTACCTCGAGCGCCAGTTGGGCACCAAGGTCGAGTTCACCCCGGTCACCGACTATCCCGCGGCCGTCGAGGCCCTGGTCAACAAGCAGGTCGATCTCGTGTGGTTCGGCGGCTTCACCTTCGTGCAGGCCAAGCTCCGCTCCGGCGACAAGGTCATCCCCATCGCGCAGCGCGAGGAAGACACGCAGTTCCGTTCGGTGTTCATCACCCAGACCGGTTCGGGCATCAAGACGCTGGCCGACCTCAAGGGCAAGAACGTGAGCTTCGGTTCGCAGTCCAGCACCTCCGGCCACCTCATGCCGCGCAGCTTCCTGCTCGCCGCCGGGCTGGACCCCGACCGCGACTTCAAGCGCGTGGCCTACTCCGGCGCGCATGATGCAACCATCGCCTCAGTCGTCAGCGGCCGCGTCGATGCGGCGGCGCTCGACATCACCGTCTGGCGGAAATTCGTCGAAGAGAAGAAGGTCGACACCGCCAAGGTCGATGTGTTCTACACCACGCCGCCGTACTTCAACTACAACTGGTCGGTGCACGCCGACATGCCCGCCGCGCAGCGCGAGCGCATCACCAAGGCCTTGCTCGCGTTGAGCCCGAACGACCCCGAGGGCAAGGAGATCCTGTCGCTCGCGCGCGCGACCAAGTTCATCCCGACCCGCGAAGAAAACTACAAGGGCCTTGAGCAGGCGGGGCGCAGTGCCGGCCTCATCAAGTAACACCGGGCTGCGCATCGACCTGGCGGGGCTCGCCGCCCGCCATCCGGCGGCGCCGCGTGAAGCGCCGCCGGCGCTGCGCCCGCTGACGCTGAGCATCGCGGCAGGGGAGCAGGTCGCGGTCATCGGTCCGTCGGGCGCCGGCAAGACGACCTTGCTGCAGGCGATCGCCTGCGCGCTGAAGCCCTCCGCCGGCCACCTGCAGCTCGATGGCGAAGACCCGTGGTCGCTACCGGTGGCGAAGCTGCAGCGGCTGCGCGGACTGCTCTTCCTCGCGCCGCAAACACCGCCGCTGCCGCCGCGCCAGCGTACCATCACCTCGCTGCTGGCGGCACGTCTGCCGCGGCAGTCGTTGTGGACGAGCCTCCGCTCGCTCGTCTACCCGGTCGGCATTGCCGAAGCGGGCGCTGCGCTCGAGCGCTTCGACCTCGGCGAGAAGCTGTGGACGCGGGTTGACCGCCTCTCCGGCGGCGAGCGCCAGCGCGTGGGGCTCGCCCGCGCGCTGCTGTCCCCGGCCCGCTTGTGGCTCGTCGACGAACCGTTGTCGGCGCTTGACCCCACCCGCGCCGCCATGGCCATCGATACCCTGACCGGCGCCGCCCGCGAACGCGGCGTGACGCTGGTCGCCACCCTGCATCAGGTGGACGTTGCGGTCGCGCGCTTCCCGCGCATCATCGGCCTGCGCGACGGCGAACTCGCCTTCGATCTACCCGGACCTGCGGTTACCCGCGAGCATCTGCTCAGGCTCTACGCGCAGCACGAGCACGAGCTGGCCGGCGCGCCGCCGCCCGCACCGGAGGCCGTCACGCCGGTGCCGCGCACGGTGGTCTGCCGCTGATGTCGTCGGTCACCCTGCGTGCAGCGCCCGCCCTGCGTGATCCGGCGTGGGCCGGCCGCGTGTTCTGGATGCTGGCTGCGCTTGCGCTGCTCGCGCCCATGCTGTGGGCCACCGAGTTCAAGCCGTGGATCCTGTTCGAGCCGGCCGGCCTGCGGTCCACGCTGCGCTTTGTCGGCGAGTTTTTCCCGCCCAAGCTCGACGCCGAGTTTCTCCAGCTGATTGCCTACGAGACCTGGCGCACCATCGCGATCGCCACCTGCGGCATGGTTTTGGCACTCGTGCTCGCCATTCCGCTCACGCTGGCCGCGACGGCGGTGCTGTCGGTGTCGGCGCTGCCCGGGCGCATGCACGCCGGGCCCTTCCTGCTGCGCCAGGCCGTTCGCTGGCTGCTGATCCTTTTGCGCAGCGTGCCGGAGCTCGTCTGGGCGCTGGTGTTCGTGCGGGTGGTCGGGCTCGGGCCGGCCGCCGGCGTGCTCGCGATCGCGCTCACCTACTCCGGCATGCTCGGCAAGGTCTACGCGGAAATTCTCGAAAGCGGGGAGACCCACCCGACCACCGCGTTGCTGCGCAACGGCAGCGGCCGGCTGCAGGCCTTCTTCTACGGCTTGCTCCCCGCCAATACCCTGGAGCTCACCAGCTACACCGTCTATCGCTGGGAGTGCGCGATCCGCTCCTCCGCGGTGCTCGGTTTCGTCGGCGCTGGCGGCCTCGGGCAGCAGCTCATCACTTCGCTGAGAATGTTCAACGGCGCCGAAGTCAGCACCATCCTGCTGGTGTTCATCGCGCTCGTCTGGCTGGCCGACTGGGTGAGCGCCAAGCTGCGCGAGGTGCTGGCGTGAGCGTGGACGCGCTGCCGGGCCGCCCGGGCGCGCCGCCGCCGCGGCCGCCTTCGCTGCTGCACGCGCGCTGCGCCGTCTGCTGGGTGGTGCTCGGCATCGCCGTACTCGTCGTCGCGAGCTTCGCTTCGCTGGACATGCAGTGGAGCCGCTTCCTGTCGGTCGACGCCATGCGCAGAATGGGCCGCTTCCTCGCCGAACTGCTGTCGCCCTCCGTTGATCCGGCGTTCCTGAAGCGCCTAGCCGTGGCCAGCGCGGAAACGCTGGCTATGTCGGCGCTGGGCACGTTGCTCGCGGTGGCGGCGGGGCTGGTGATTGCATTGCCGGCGAGCCGCGTCTACGCCGGCGAGCGCGCCCTGTTGCGCGCGCCCACGCGCCTGCTCCTCAACGTGCTGCGTTCGATCCCGGAGCTCGCCTGGGCAGCGCTGCTCCTCATCGCGGCGGGCCTCGGGCCCTTCGCCGGCACGCTCGCCCTGGCCTTCCACACCACCGGCGTCCTCGGCCGCCTGTTCGCCGAGGCGATCGAGAACGCGCCCCCCGGCCCCGCCGTCGCGCTGCGCGTGCAGGGCGTGCCCGAGGGGCGCGTGTTCCTGTACGCGACCTTGCCCGCGGTGTTGCCGCAGATCCTGTCGTATTCGCTCTACCGGTGGGAGAACAACATCCGCGCCGCGGCGGTGCTCGGCGTCGTGGGTGCGGGCGGGCTTGGGCAGATGCTGGCCTTCCACATGGGCCTGTTCCAGATGCGCGAAACCAGTTCGGTGCTGATCGCGATGATCGCGCTGGTCGCCCTGGTGGACCTGCTGTCCTACGTCACCCGGCGCGTGCTGGCGCGCTGACGGCCGCCGGCCCGGCAGCCGCATGGCGCCGGTTTGATCCATCTCAACCGGCGCCCCCCGCCACGGGGACAGAATGGTTGCGGGAGGGGTGAAGCCCGCCGGCGCGTGCCGGGCGCCCTCGCCAAGGAGGCAACATGACCAACCGGAAGCTGGCCTACATCGTCAGGGAACAGAACCCGCTCACCATGACGGCGGATGAAACCATGCAGAACGCCTGCCGGCGCATGGCCGAGCGCCGCGTCGGCGCGGTGCTGGTGGTGGACGATCAGCAGCGGCTGATCGGCATCTTCACCGGCCGCGACGCCGTGTGCGCGCATGCGGACTGCAGGGGCGCCGCCGAAACGAAGCTCGTCGACGTGATGACCCGGAATCCCGACACCATTGCCCCCGAGCGCACCGCGATCGATGCGCTGCGTACGATGAGCGTCCGCGGCTTCCGCCACCTGCCGATCGTCAAGGACGGCAGGATTACCGGTATCGTGTCGCGCGGGGACTTCAAGGGCATGGAGTTCGACCGGCTCGAGGAGGAAACGCACCTCTGGGAGTGCATTGGCTGAGCCCTCGGCCGCGACCACCTGCTCAAGCTGCTCCCCCGCAATCGCAGGCGCGAAGTGCTTGATGGATTCCAGGGCGCCCCGGTGGTGCCGGCAAAGTCACCACGGCCAGCGAGGAAATGAGGACGACGG
>CAZXNF010000148.1:4799-8148 GCA_964641785.1 uncultured Streptomycetaceae bacterium
GGCGAGGCCAGCGACCGGTTTACTCGGCCTTGATGCCAGCCATCTTGACGACCTTGGCCCATTTCGCAGTTTCATCGAGCACGTAGCGCCGGAATTCCGCCGGGCTGGTGCCGAGCAGATCGTAGCCGTTGCCGACGAGCCGCTCTTTGACCTCGGGACTGTTCAGCGCCCGGATGAAGCCCCGGTGAATGGCGTCGGTCACCGCCGCTGGCACCCGGGCTGGCACGAACACGCCGTACCACTGCGTGGCTCGATGCGCGGTTACTGGCGTTGTTCGGCGAACGCATCAAGCCAGCGCTACGCAAGCTGCCTGATGAGGCGCAGCGGGAGTTAGCAGATTTGCTGGGTCGGCGCGCGCAGTTGGTGGTCATGCGAGCGCAGGAGAAGGCACGCTTGACGAGCGTGACGGCGGTGGCACGCAAGAGCATCCAACAGCACATCGTATGGTTGGATAAATGCATCACCAAGCTTGAAGACGATCTGGAAGGGCGGCTGCGCAAATCGCCGGTGTGGTGCGAGAAGGCCGAGCTGCTCGACAGTGCTCCTGGCGTGGGGCAAGTGACGACCTTTACGCTACTGGCACGCTTGCCGGAGTTGGGTGAGCTCAACCGGCAGGAGATCTCGGCTTTGGTTGGGGTAGCGCCGTTCAATGACGATAGTGGTAAACGGCGCGGGACGCGATACATCCGTGGCGGGCGGGCGGACGTTCGATGCGCGCTGTATATGGCGACATTGTCGGCCATTACGCACAACCCGCCGATCAAGCGGATGTACGAGCGCCTGATCGCAGCTGGCAAGCCGTTCAAGCTCGCCATGACCGCGTGCATGAGAAAGCTTCTGACCATACTCAATGCCATGCTAAAAAAGAACCAATCATGGAAACTTCAAGAAATTTCTTGACACGGTTGCTCTCCCCGAGGGAGAGGGATGGACATTGGGAGCACACGCAACATGACGAACGATCCCGGCTACTACGCCGACGCGCTGAATTTCTCGAAGGAAGAGTACGAGCGCCGCCTCAAGACGGTGCAGACGCACATGGACGGTGCGCAGATCGACGTGCTGATCGTGAGCGCGTGCATCAACATCCATTACCTCACGGGCTACCAGAACTCCGGGCAGGACCGCTTTCAATGCCTGCTGGTGCCGAAAAGCGGCGAGCCGCACTTCGTGTTGCGCAAGCTGTGGTTCACTGCCGTCGCCGGCCTGTCGTGGACGAAAGGCGGCACACCGGTCGGCGATACGGAGGACATGTTTGAGGCCACGCTGGCCGCGATCCGCAAGATCGCCGGCGACACGGCGGCCGTTGGTTACGACCAGTCGAACCTCGGTCTGCCGCCGGCGATCATCGACGGCCTGCGCAAGGCGTTGCCGAAAGCCCGCTTCGTGCCCGCGTTCGGCGTGGTGGAGAAGGCGCGGCTCTACAAGTCGCCCGCGGAGCTCGACTGCATCCGGCGCGCGGCGGCCCTCTCGGTGCGCGGCCTGGACGCGGCGATCCGCGCCATTCAGCCGGGCAAGACGGAGAAAGACCTGATGGCGGCCTCTTATTTCGAGATGGTGAGCGCCGGCAGCGATCACGTGAGCGCCCAGCCCATTGTGGTGGCGGGCTACCGCGAGCCCGCGCGGCGCTGCATGACGGAAGGGCGCGAGATCCGCACGGGCACGAGCATCTGGTACGAAGGCTCCGCGTTCGTGAAGCGTTACGGCGCGCCCATCATGCGCACGACGTCCGTCGGCAAGCCGGGCCCCGACCTCCAGCGCATCGCGGACGTCATGGTGCGTGCGCTCGATGCCATCGTGAACACCGCCGGGCCGGGCGTGGAGTCGGGCAAGGTGGACCGCGCCGCGCGGAGCATCGTGGAAGAAGCAGGCCTTGGCGAGTTCTGGCTGCACCGCACCGGCTATTCGATGGGCGTGAGCTTCTCGCCCACCTGGGGCGAAGGCGAGGTCATGGACATCAAGGCGGGCGACCCGCGCAAGCTTGAAGCGGGCATGGTGTTCCATACCGTGCCGTGGGTGCTGATGCCGGGCCTCGGCTGCATCGGCAACAGCGAAACATGGGCGGTGACGGAAACGGGCGTCGAGGTTCTCACGCAGACGCCGCGCGAGCTGCGCGTCAGCCTGTGATGCGACGATGAGCGGAGCCGCGATCGACGTGGTGATGTGGCGCCAGGAGTTCGCCGTCACCGAACGGTATGCCTACTTCGACCATGCCAGCGTGGGGCCCACGCCGCGGCGTGCCGTCGAGGCGGTGACGCGTTCGCTGGAAGGGCAGGCGAGCCGGGGTTCGCTGGACCACCCCGCGCTGCATCAGCTTGCGGACGAAACGCGCGCCGAATACGCGGCTTTCATCGGCGCGCGGCCGGACAGCGTCGCGCACGTTTCGAATACCTCCGTTGCCATCAGTCTGATTGCGCGAGGACTCGACTGGCGTGCGGGCGACGAGGTGGTGGTGCCCGACATTGATTTCCCGTCGGCGGTACTGCCCTGGAAAATCCTGGAGCGGCACGGCGTCGCGGTGCGCACGCTGCCGTGCCCCGATGGCCGGGTGGACGTTGCTCGGTTGATCGAAATGATCGGCGCCCGGACGCGGGTGGTCTGCGTCTCGTGGGTGCAGTTCAGCAGCGGCCATCGGCTGGACCTGGCGCGGCTCGGCGAGGCGTGCCGTCGCAAAGACGTTTTCCTGGTGGTGGACGGCGCGCAGGGCGTGGGGGCGTTGCGCATGGACGTGTCCGCGCTGCCCGTGGATGCGCTCGTGACCCACGGCTACAAATGGCTGCTGGGCCCGCAGGGCGTGGGCTGGTTGTATATGAGCGATGCGTTGACCGCCGCCACGGAACTGTCCGCGGCGGGTATCCGCAGCATGACGCCGCGCGAGTCGTACTTCGACCACGCCTATGTGCCGCGGACGGACGCGGCCCGCTTCGAGACCGGCATCCTCAATTTCCACGGCATCGCGGGCGCCCGCGCGAGCCTGGGGCTGCTGCGCGAGGTGGGCATTGCCAACATCGAGGCGCGGGTGACGGCGCTTTCTGCACGACTCGCGGCTGGGTTGCTGGCCGCAGGCTGCGAAGTAAAGGGCGGCGCCGATCGCTCGGAATTCCGGTCCGGCATCCTCGCGATGCGCCCGCCGGGCGGTGACGCGCGCGGGTGCCAGGCGCGCCTGCTCGACGCGGGCGTCGTCACCAGCCTGCGCGAGGGCTGGGTACGCATCTCGCCGCACTTCTACAATACCGAGGACGAAGTGAATCAACTGTTGGCATTGCTGAGAGACCTTCCCCAATGAACAAGTCGTTCGTTTCGTGCCTGCTGCTGGCGTCTGCTTTGGCCGCTGCGCCAGTCTGGGCAC
>CAZXNF010000149.1:0-1935 GCA_964641785.1 uncultured Streptomycetaceae bacterium
TATCGAAATGGCGCAGGCGATCGGCGCCGACGACAACGAAGTCATCCTGTTCGACGACGCCGGGGCGCACAAGCTGCCGCGCGCGCCCAAGGCAGAGGTGGCGCGGCAACTGGTGGCGCACATCTCCAAGCTCTACAAACTCCGGAAGAAATGATCTTCGTCGCCCGGGCCGCGGCGAAGCGCGGTTGTCTTGGCGGCGAATCGCTTTTGACATGAAATCCATCGACGTTTGCATCCTCGACCCGCGTCTGCGCGAACAGATGCCCGCCTACGCCACGCCCGGCGCCGCCGGACTCGACCTGCGGGCCTGCCTCGACGCGCCGCTGACGCTGCGGCCCGGCGAAACACACCTGGTGCCTACGGGCATCGCGATCCATCTCGCCGACCCGGGGCTGGCCGCGATGATCCTTCCGCGCTCGGGCCTGGGCCACAAGCACGGCATCGTGCTCGGCAACCTGGTCGGGCTGATCGACTCCGACTATCAGGGCCAGATCTTCGTTTCGACCTGGAACCGCGGCCGCGAACCCTTCGTGCTGAATCCGCTGGAGCGCCTGGCGCAGCTCGTGGTGGTGCCCGTCGTGCAGGTGGCGTTCAATGTGGTGGAGGCGTTTTCGGCCTCCGAACGGGGCGCGGGCGGGTTCGGCAGCACCGGAAGATGAATACGGGATTCGAGATTCGGGATTGGGGATTGGAAGGCTTTCAAATCTCCAATCTCCAATCCTCAATCCCACTCTGACCATGGCCGTCGGAATCGTTTTATTCGCCCACGGCGCGCGCGATCCCGAGTGGGCGGCACCGTTCCGCAAGCTGCGCGAGCGCATCGCCGCGCGCCGGCCGGACGCCACCGTCGAACTCGCCTTCCTGGAATTCATGGAACCGGCGCTGGAACCCACCGTCAACCGACTGGCCGCCGACGGCGTTGGACGGATCACCGTGGTGCCGCTGTTCATGGCCCAGGGCGGGCACCTCAAGCACGACCTGCCGCTGCTGCTCGCGCGCGCACGCACGGCCCATCCCGGCATCGCACTGACGCTGGCGCCGCCGGTCGGCGACATCGAATCCATCCTCGACGCCATCGTGGACTGGGTCTCTGCCCTCGAACGGATTGCCTGAGAAAAGTGAAATGCTCGCCACACTGAAAGCCGCCGCCGTCGCACTCACCCTTGCCGCCGTGGCGATACCCGCCTGCGCCCAGCAGCCGGCGCTGCCGGAGATCGATCTCAAGGTCGGCGGCCACGTCATCGCCGCCGAGGTGGCAGCCAACGACGCCACCCGCCAGCAGGGACTGATGTTCCGCCGCGTGATGGCGGAGAACCGCGGCATGCTCTTCGTGTTCCGCGACACGGCCCATCACGCCATGTGGATGCAGAACACCTACCTGCCGCTTTCGGTGGCCTTCATCGACGCCCAGGGCTTGATCGTGAACATCGAGGACATGCAGCCGCAGACCACCAACACGCATCCGGCCAAGGCGCCGGTGAAATACGCGCTGGAAATGAACCTGGGCTGGTTCAAGAAGCGCGGCATCAAGCCCGGCGCGAAGATCGAGGGCCTGGAGAAAGCGCCGCCCCCGCAGTAGGCGCACCGCGCAGGAACGGCGCTCCAAAGAAAAAGGCCCGCGGTTGCGGGCCTTTTTTCATTCCGGCGCCGTGGATCAGAGGCCGGCGTTCTGCTGCGCGACCATGCAATACAGCATCGGGATGGACAGCATCGTGTTGGCACGCGAGGTCAACATGGCGATGCGCGCGGCCTTGGCTTTTTCCTCGGCCGGCACCGTCACGATGCCGAGTGCCTTTTTCTGGTTCGGCCAGATAATGAACCAGACGTTGAAGGCCATGATCAGCGCGAGCCACATGCCGATGCCGATCGCCACGTACCCCGGTTGCAAAGTGAAGGCCCCTACGAGGTAACCCTTGTTCATGGACGCCACCAGGA
>CAZXNF010000149.1:1945-5644 GCA_964641785.1 uncultured Streptomycetaceae bacterium
CTACCTGCACGTCTTGTCCGGTGTGATGTGGATCGGTCTGCTGTGGTACTTCAACTTCGTGCAGATTCCCTCGATGCCCAAGATTCCCGACGAACAGAAGCCGGCCATCGGCAAAGTGATCGCGCCCACGTTGCTGCTTCCGGTAATGCCCGCGGTAATGGCGATGATGGCAATCAGGACGACGATGCCGGCGATGATGGTGCGTCCCAGCGACTGAAAGATGGCTCCCATGGATTTCCCCTTTTCCAAAACCTGCGAATGGCGCGATGACGTCCGTATAAAAAACACCACGGACACTAGGGTTGATGTAGCCGTGGATGTTAGCACACGCTGCAGGCGCAACAGCCGGCGAGGGCGGTGCTCAGGCCGGCGCCCGGGCATCCTGCATCCAGCGTTCGCCCTGCAGACGCGCCACGTTGCTGAGCGCGCCCTGCGCGGCATGCGTGTCGCGCAGCCAGCGCGCATCCGACGCGCCGCTCTCCACCAGCCGCCGCAGATCCTCGAGGGCGGGCCCCGATGCGAGCGCTTCCGCATGCGGCTCCAGCGCGCGCAATGTCACCAGCAGATCCTCGCGCAAGGTCATGTGCGCCTGGGTTTCGTAGTCGATGAACTTGCCTTCCAGTCCGTAGCGGCAGGCCTGGAAACGGTTGTAGCGGTAGACCAGATAGAGGTCGGGCGAGGGCCGGCGCGGACGCTCGTTCAGCATCCAGTGCGCCAGCGCCTGCACGAACGCCCCCAGCGCCGCGGCGCGCTCCACCGTCAGCGGCGTGTCGAACACACGCACCTCCACCGTCCCGTACTCCGGCTTGGGCCGGATATCCCAGTAGAAGTCCTTCATGCTTTCGACGATGCCGAAGCCGCGCAATTTGTCGAAATAGGCGCGGAATTCGTCCCAGGTGCCGACGAAGGGGATCGTTCCCGAGAGCGGAAACGCACTCACGGTGTTCAGACGCGATGACTGAAAGCCGGTATCCGCGCCCTGCTGGAACGGCGAAGACACCGACAACGCAATCATGTGCGGCACGTAACGCGACAGCATATGCGTCAGGTAGACGGCATCATCGCCGTTCGGGCAGCCGACGTGCACGTGCTGGCCGAAGACGGTGAACTGCTTGGCGAGGTAACCGTAGGTCTCGAGCAACTGGTTGAAGCGTTCCGTCGGGTAAATACGGCGATCGGTCCATTGGTGAAAGGGGTGAGAACCGCCACCCGCGATGCAGACGTTGAGGCGGCGCGCCGCCGCGGACACGCAGTCGCGGAGTTCGCGCAGCTCCGCCACCAGCGCCGCGTGGCGGGTGTGGATGGAACTGTTCAACTCCACCATGCTCTCGGTGATTTCCGGCTTGATTTCCCCGGGATGCGGCGTCTTGTCGACGAGTCCGATCAGGTCTGCGGCGTCGCGCGCCAGGTTGAAATCCCGGCTGTTCAGGATCTGCAGTTCGAGTTCGACCCCCATCGACAGCTCGGCCGAGCCTTTGAAGTCCATTTCGCTCATGTTGCCGTCTCCTCTTTGGCCCGCGCTTCACCGGCCCGCGTCAGCGCGAACTGCACCAGCAGCGGTCCCGCCAGCTCCAGGATCAGGACCGCCGACAGCACGATCGCCGACAGTTCGCCCCTGAGCTGCGGATACAGCCCCGTCGTCACTTCCAGCATGACGATCGCAAGCGCCGACATCGGCATCAGCGTCAGTGTGAGCAGGCCGGCGCTGCCGGGCCGCAGCCCGGAAAAATGCGTGAAGGTCATGACCCCCAGCGCCTTGCCGGCAAAGCGGGCCAGTACGAAGGCGCCGCCGGCCACGGCGCCGCTCTTCAGGCTGTCGAGCGACAACGAGGCGCCGCTCACCACGAACAGCACGACGAAGAAGATCAGCCCGACGCGACTGAAATCCACATCGAGCACGTCGCGGTTCTGGTCAAGGTTGCGCACCAGCACGCCGAAGGTCAGCATCGTCAGCAACACCGACAGCTCCAGCATGCGCGCGGCGCCGATCGCCAGCACCACCAGCGCCAATACCAGCACGAAATGGCGCTCGCGCTGTTTGCCGAGCACGCGGGCGAGGCCCAGCACCGCCAGGCTCGCCAGCACGCCCAGCAGGCCCGAGCCCAGCAGCAGGTAGAGCGGGTGCAGCACCATCAGGATCCAGTCCCCGCGGTATTCGTGGTGGATCCACGACAGGAGCATGGTCGTCACGAGCACCGCAACCACGCTGTTCATCGCGGTCAGGTTGAGCATGCGCTCCGTGATCTGCCCCTCCGCCCTGAGCTCGCGGGACATCACCAGCGCCACCGCCGGCGACGTGGCGATGGCGATCGCCGCGGCGATGGCGGCAGGCACCGCCGGCAGATCGAACTGGATCAGCACGCAGAACACGAGGCCGAAGGTCAGCGCGCTCTCGGCAAGCCCCGTGATGAACAACCAGCGGTCGCGGGCGAGCCAGTCGAGGTCAAGGCGGCGGCCCAGATCGAACAGCAGCAGGCCCAGGGCGATGTCCACGAACACCCGCGAGGCGGCGAGCGAGGCGGTGTCCAGCCAGTCGATGCCGCCGGGCCCGAGCAGCAGGCCGGTCAGGGTGTAACCGATCAGGCGCGGAATCCTCGCCAGCCGGCGCGCGAGTTCGCCGCCAATAAAGCCCGCGAGCAGGAGCAATCCGAACAGCACGATCGGACTGTGTGCGAGGGGCCATTCCGGAAAAAAACCGGGATTGGTCATGGTGTTTCCCTGTCAACGGGCGCCGGAGTCTGATCATTACCCCGTGATGGATTGCCTGCGACGCGTGCCGACCGCGCCGCACGTTGCGCTAACAGCCCGCTGTCGGGCGGGGATTACAAAGGCTGCGCAGTTTGCCGTCTGTCAGGCATCGTCTGACATGGCGCCAGCGCCTCAGCCAACGATGACGATATGCACCCGGTACGGGCCGTGCGCGCCCAGCACCAGCGTCTGCTCGATGTCCGCCGTGCGCGAAGGTCCGGAAATGAAGTTGACGGCGCGCGGCATCGTGTTCTGCGGGCGCTCCTGCCGGAGCAGGGCCCAGGCGTCCTCCATGGTGCGCACGATACGTTGCGCGGGGAGCACCGCAACATGCGTCTCGGGTACCAGGCTCACCGACGGCGGGCGTTCCGCACCCGACAAGGTCATGAGCGTGCCGGTCTCGGCGATCGCGCAGAACGCGCCGGTGATGCCGACCATGTCGTCCCCACGCGCCGCACGCGCCGCCACCCGGATGCCGGCGCCAACCCAGTCGAGTTCCTGCAGCGAGGGCCACACCACGGCGGTCAGCGGCAGCTTGCCGGCCTTGAGGTAACGCGCGACCGCTGCCGGCACCGCTGCGAAGGTCGCAGCCTCGTCCAGCGTGGACGACAGCGCTTCCGCCTTGGCGCGGAACCGCGCGGCAGGTTCTTCATCCCAGCCGAGCGAGGGCCCGGCCTGCGGTGCGGCGATGTCGGCGGCGACCTCCGCGCGCTCCGCGTCCAGCATCGGGCCGCGGATGCCGCGCGCGGCGCGGATGCGAGCGAGGATGTTATCGCGGGCACTCATTGAAATGAACGAGAGAAGAGAGAGGAAAGAGGAAAGAGGATGGCCAGACCGAGCGGTTGGCGCTTTTCTCCTCTTTCTTCTCTCCTCTCTCGTCTTTCCTCGCCCTCCGGCTTCAGCCGAGCGTCGGCATGTGAAAGCCGGTCGGCAGCGCGTCCGCATCCGGCC
>CAZXNF010000149.1:5654-8044 GCA_964641785.1 uncultured Streptomycetaceae bacterium
ACCTTGCCGCGGGTGTAGAAGCGCACGCCTTCCATGCCGTGCACGTGCTGGTCGCCGAACAGGGAATTGCGCCAGCCGCCGAAGGAGAAGAATGCGGTGGGCACCGGGATCGGCACGTTAATGCCGACCATGCCGACCTCGATCTCACGCTCGAACTTGCGCGCGGCGCCGCCGGAGCGGGTGAACACCGCCGTGCCGTTGGCATAGGGATTGTCGTTGATAAGCTTGATCGCCTCGTCCAGCGACTTCGCGCGCAGCACCACCAGCACCGGACCGAAGATTTCGTCCTTGTATACGCTCATGCTGGGGGTGACCTTGTCGAGCAGGGATGCACCGAGGAAGAAACCGTCCTCGTTCCCCTTGCAGGTGAACCCGCGGCCGTCGAGCACCATCTTCGCGCCCTCTTTCTCGCCCGCATCCACGTAGCCCTTCACCTTGTCGCGGTGCTGGCGCGTGATCAGCGGGCCCATGTCCATGTTGCCGCTGTCGCCAGGCCCGATCTTGAGTGCCGCGGCCTTCTTCTTGATCATTTCGACCAACTGGTCGCCGATCGGATCGACCGCGACCACCGCGGAGATCGCCATGCAGCGCTCGCCGGCTGAGCCGTAGGCCGCGCCGATCAGCGCGTCTGCGGTGAATTCCAGATCCGCATCCGGTAGCACGACGGCATGGTTCTTGGCCCCGCCCAGCGCCTGCACGCGCTTGCCCGCCTTCGCGCAGGTTTCGTAGATGTACTTGGCGATCGGCGTGGAGCCGACGAAGGACACCGCCCTGATGTCGGGGTGAGCGAGGATGGCATCCACCGATTCCTTGTCACCGTGCACGACGTTGAACACGCCGTCGGGCAGCCCCGCTTCCTTGAACAGCTCCGCCAGCCGCATGGCTGCCGATGGCACTTTCTCGGAGGGCTTCAGCACAAAGGTGTTGCCACAGGAAGTTGAACGGCGTGATGCCGGCGCACACACCCAGCGGCTCACGCGTGGAGTGGCAATCGACATCGGTGCCCACGTTGACCGACAGTTCGCCCTTCAGCAGATGCGGAATGCCGGTGGCGAATTCCACCACTTCGAGCCCACGCTGCAGCGAACCCGCGGCGTCGGCCAGCACCTTGCCGTGTTCGGCGGTGATCAGCTTCGCCAGTTCGTCGCGGTTCTTTTCGATCAGTTCGCGGTAGCGCATGAGGATGCGCGCGCGGCGCAGCGGCGGCGTATCGCGCCAGGCCGGGAAGGCCGCCCTCGCGGCCTGCACCGCGCGGTCCACGTCCGCCGCGTTGGCATAGGCCACGCGTTTGCTGACGGCCCCGGTGGCGGGGTTGGTCACTTCGCCTGACCGGCTGCTGGCGGCCGCCACGTGCTGGCCGTTGATCCAGTAGCCGATGGTCGGTACGGAAACATCCATGGGTTTGTTCATTGCCTGCTCCTGCTGGCTGTGTTCAATTTTTCAGGACGGAATTGTAACCGCTCGCGGTTGCCGGTTACCCCCCGGAGCGGCTAGGATTGCGCCCTTTTCGCCCACCCCAAAGGAACCTCGCATGGACTTCCAGAAAATGGCCGACGCAGCCGGCCCCTTCATCATCGCCATCGGCCTCAAGTTCTCGGCGCCATCGTCGTCTGGATCGTCGGCCGCTGGCTGATCGGCATCGTGATCAGCATCATGTCGAAGGCGATGGAACGCCAGAAGATCGACCCGACGCTGACCCGCTACCTGGGCTCGGTGGTCGCCATCGCGCTCAATATCGTGCTGGTCGTCGGCATCCTCGGCTACTTCGGCGTTGAAACGACCTCCTTTGCCGCCCTGATCGCCGCGATGGGTATCGCCATCGGCGCGGCCTGGGGCGGGCTGCTCGCCAACTTCGCGGCCGGCGCCTTCATGCTGGTGCTGCGCCCGTTCAAGACCGGCGATTTCGTGACGGTCGGCGGCGTGACCGGCACGGTCAAGGAAATCGGCCTCTTCGCCACCACCCTGGTGCAACCCGACAATGTCGTCACCTTTGTCGGCAACAACAAGATCTTCTCCGACACCATCCAGAACTTCTCCGCCAACCCCTTCCGCCGCGTGGACCGCACGGCCCAGCTCGCGCATTCGGTGGACGTGCACGACGCCATCAAGCGGCTGCGGGAGGCGCTGGTGAAGATTCCCAACGTGGTGGCAGCACCCGCGCCGGACGTGGAAATCGTCGACTTCAACGCCATGGGGCCCGTGCTCGCGGTGCGTCCGTACACGCACACCGACCACTACTGGCAGGTCTACTTCGACACCAACAAGCTGATCAAGGACACCTTCGGCACGGCCGGCTACCCGGTGCCGGAAACGCACTTCGCACACCGCGCCCTATAAAGACAAGACGAAGTCACTTCCCTCCCTCCTCCGCTTGCGGGGGAGGGTTGGGG
>CAZXNF010000150.1:0-8042 GCA_964641785.1 uncultured Streptomycetaceae bacterium
TTCTTGCGCTTGCGCTTGTCCTGCGCGTACTCGGCCAGGTTGCGGCTTTCGGCGGCAAAGCCGACGCAGAAGGGCGCACGCGGCCGCCCCGCGACGTGGGCGAGGATGTCCTGGGTGGGCTTGAGCGCGATTGACATGCCGGCGTTGGACTTCTTGAGTTTGTGCTTCTCGGTTTTCACCGGCGTGTAGTCCGCGACGGCGGCGACGCCGATGAAGATGTCCATACCGGCGAGGTTCTGTTTCACGGCGTCGAACATTTGTGCCGCCGTCTCCACACGCGCCACGCGGGCGCCGACGGGGGGCGGCAGCGTGACCGGGCCCGATACGATCGTGACCGTCGCCCCCGCGTCGAGCGCAGCCTGCGCGACCGCATAGCCCATCTTCCCGGAGCTGCGGTTGGTGATCCCTCGCACCGCGTCGATGGCCTCGAAGGTGGGACCTGCCGTGATCAGCACGCGCCGGCCGGCGAGCGGCTTGGGTGCGAGCAGCGCGCGCACCTGGGCGAAGATTTCCGCGGCTTCGAGCATGCGGCCGAGACCGACCTCGCCGCAGGCCTGGTCACCGCTGGCGGGCCCCGCGATGACCACGCCATCCTTCGCGAGCCGGTCGGCGTTGCGGCAGGTCGCGGGGTGGTCCCACATCTGGCGGTTCATGGCGGGTGCCACCAGCAGCGGGCATTCACGCGCCAGGCACAGTGTCGAGAGCAGGTCGTCGGCGAGGCCGTGCGCGAGCTTGGCCATGAAATCGGCGCTGGCCGGCGCGATGACGATGGCCTGCGCGGGGCGGGACAGCTCGATATGCGCCATGTTGTCGGCGATGCGGCCGTCCCACAGATCGGTGTAGACCGGCCGGCCCGACAGCGCCTGGAAAGTCACGGGGGTGACGAAGCGGGTCGCGGCCTCGGTCATCACGACCTGCACCGTGCAGCCGTCGCGGACGAGCAGGCGTACGAGTTCGGCCGACTTGTAGGCGGCGATACCCCCGGTGATGCCGAGCAGAACGTGCGGTTTCGCGGTCGTGGCCATGGGCGGAAGCTGCGCTAAGGCGCGGAAGTGTAACCCTTTTTCCGTTTCCGAGCGGTCGCCACGGGAAGCGCGCTACGATAGCGCCATGTCGATTCGTGACTGGCCGAAGGATGACCGGCCCCGCGAGAAGCTCATGGCCAAGGGCGCGGCGCAATTGTCCGATGCCGAGTTGCTGGCGATCTTTCTGCGCGTCGGGATGAAAGGAAAAAGCGCGGTGCAACTCGCGCAGGAGCTGCTGCGACACTTCGGTTCGCTCAGTGCGCTGGCGGCCGCGCAGAAGGCCGACTTCGTCAAGGTGCCCGGCATGGGGCCCGCCAAGTACGTGCAGTTCAAGGCGGCCTTCGAGCTGGCCCGACGGGCGCTCGGCGAAAAGCTCGCCGCGGGCGCCGCCCTGTCCTCCCCCGGCGCCGTCCGCGACTACCTGCGCCTGCAGTTCCACGGGCTGCAGCATGAAGTGTTCGTGGTGGTGTTTCTGGACGCCCAGCACCGGGTGGTCGCGAATGAGGAAATGTTCCGCGGAACCCTCACCCAGACCAGTGTTTACCCGCGCGAAATCGTCAAAAAAGCACTACAAATCAATGCCGCAGCCGTGATCCTGGCGCACAACCACCCCTCCGGCGTGGCCGAGCCCAGCGGCGCGGACGAGGCTCTGACCCGGGCCCTCCGGGAGGCCCTGGCACTGGTCGACGTCCGGGTTCTGGACCATTTCGTGGTGGGGGCGGGCGCCGCGGTGTCCTTCGCCGAACGGGGACTGCTGTAGGTGATCTTGGTTGAGCAAGTGACTGGCTCTGTGTAGAATTCGCGGCTTTTCCAAGACGGAGGCCGCCATGGCCCGCGTATGCCAAGTCACCGGCAAGAAGCCGATTGTCGGGAACCACGTTTCGCACGCGAACAACAAGACGCGTCGGCGTTTCCTGCCCAACCTCCAATACCGCCGCTTCTGGGTGGAGAGCGAGAACCGCTGGGTGCGCCTGCGCGTCACCTCCGCGGGGCTGCGCACCATCGACAAGAACGGCATCGACGTCGTGCTCGCCGACCTGCGGGCGCGCGGCGAAATCTAGGCCTCCGGGCCCCGCCCCTTTTTCATTCAGGAGTTCGCGCCATGCGTGAAAATATCAATCTCGAATCGTCGGCCGGCACCGGCCATTTCTACACGACGACCAAGAACAAGCGGACGACGCCGGACAAGCTCGAGATCAAGAAATTCGATCCGGTCGTCCGCAAGCACGTGATCTACAAGGAAACGAAGCTTAAGTAATCGCGCACGGTTGTCGCAGCCGAAAAAAAGCCCGCCGATTGGCGGGCTTTTTTGTTTTGGGGTCCGGGTTCGCTGAATCCCCGGCTCCCGAATCCTGCGGTTAGACGTAGCTGCGCAGCCGCTTGGAGAATTTCTCCAGCGCGGAGATGCCGCTGGCTTCCGCGCGCTTGCACCAGTCGTTCAACTGCACGACCAGCTGGTCGGTGGTGGCAGTGGAGCGCTGCCACAGCGCGGTGAGTTCGTCGCGCATGTGGTGAATGGTCGCCAGCACCGTGCTGTGCTCGAGCGCCTGCTTGAGGTCCGCCTTTTCGGCCTCCTGCAGGGAGGGCGTTTCGCTCGACAGCGAACGCCGCAGAAGCGCACTGTCCACGCGCACCGCGCGCGCCGCGCGCAGCTTGTTCAGTTCTTCCACGCAGGTGCCCTTGAGGGTGCGGGCGTAATGCGTCAGCACGTCGTAGCGGTGCGTGATGACCGCCTGCAGCGTGGCGGCATCGCAATCCGCCTTGGCGGCGGCGAGCCTTACTTGCGGGGCTACCCGGTGCACCCTGGCGAGCCCGATGGTTTCCAGTGTGCGGATGTAGAGCCAGCCGATGTCGAACTCGTACCACTTGGACGAGAGACGGGCGGAAGTCGGATAGGCGTGGTGGTTGTTGTGCAGTTCCTCGCCGCCGATCAGGATGCCCCAGGGCAAAATGTTGCGGCTGGCGTCCTCGGCGTCGTAGCTGCGGTAGCCAATGTAATGGCCGATACCGTTGATCACGCCGGCGGCGAAAATCGGTATCCAGCTCATCTGCACGACCCAGATCACAATGCCGAGGAAACCGAACAGGATGAAGTTGACGATCATCATCAGCGCGATGCCCCACACGCTGTGCGCGGCGTAGATATTGCGCTCCATCCAGTCGTCCGGCGTGCCGTGGCCGAACTTCTCCAGGATTTCCTGATCCTTGGCGGCGCGCTTGTAGAGGTCCGCGCCCTGGAACAGCAGGGTGTTGATGCCGAGGATCTGCGGGCTGTGCGGATCTTCTTCCGTTTCGCAGCGGGCGTGGTGCTTGCGGTGAATCGCGGTCCAAGCCTTGGTTTCCATGCCGGTGGTCAGCCACAGCCACAGGCGGAAGAAGTGCGAGACGACCGGATGCAGGTCGAGCGCGCGGTGCGCCGAATGGCGGTGCAGGTAGATCGTGACCGCGGCAATGGTGATGTGCGTCACCACCAGCGTGTAGACCACATATCCCCACCACGGCAGTTCAAACAGGCCTGAGTACATATCGTCCCAAAAAAGTGAATGGAATGAACGAAGTTGCGGCGCAGTCTACCGGACAACCGCCCTGCCTCCAAGCCTTATGTGGGGGTAGGATTTGATAAATCAAGCCTCTGAATAATAACGATTTTTTATGTATTTTGAACAGGGGTGGCGCGGGGGCTGGCGAAGGCGATGCCGTGGTCCCGGAAGGCCCGCCAGATCGACAATTGGAGGTCGGCGGCGACCGGGCCGGCGGGCTGCTCGTACCAGACTCCCAATTCGAGTTGCAGGCCGAAGTCGGTCCAGCCGCGGATGCTGGCAACCGGGGCCGGCCGGCGCAGCACTTGGGGGTGTTGCGCCGCCGCGTCGGTCATCAGCGCCAGGGCGCGGTCCACGTCGGCCGCGGCGTCGACCGTCACGGCCACCGAAGCCCGCGCCTGCCGGTCGCTGTAGGTCTGGTTGATGACGGTGGCCGTGATCAGGGTGTCGTTGGGGATGAGCGCCTCGGTGCCGTCGCCGCCGCGCACCACCACGTAGCGCGAGGTCATCTGGGTGAGCACGCCGCTGCGGCCGTCGATGGTCACCACGTCGCCGATCTTGACCGAGCGGTCGAGCAGGATGATGAAGCCGCTGAGGTAGTTGCTGGCGATCTTCTGCAGCCCGAGCCCCAGGCCCACGCCCAGCGCGCCGCCGAACACCGACAGCGCCGTCAGGTCGATGCCCAGCGCGGGCAGCGCCAGCAGTATCGCCACCACCAGCAGGATCGCCTTCGTGAGCTTGGCGAACATCACCCGCATGGTGATGTCCACCGAATCTGCCCCCATCACCTTTTCCTCGATCAGGCGGCTGACCCACAGCGCGCCGACCAGCGCGATCAGGATGGAGAGACTCCCCTGCAGCACGTCGAGCACGGAGATCCGCGTGCGGCCGATCGTGAGGGCCATGTCCTCGAGGAGTTTCAGGAGATCGGGCAGCAGTCCGAGAATCTGCAGCGCGACGCCAATCCAGATCACGGTGGCGATGGCGCGGATGAGCCACGCCAGCCAGCCGCCGGGCGCGAAGACGTAGCGCAACGCGTATTCGGCCGCGCGCACGACCAGCATCGCCCCGAGCAGCGCGACCGCGACGCGCAGCAGGTGGGTGGGCTGGAACTGGCTGAGGACGGCGCGCCCCGCCACCACGATGGCGAGCGCCACGAAGGGAAAGGCCAGCCGCTCGACCCAGCGCAGCGGCGAGGGCCTGCTGCCGGCGGGTGCTGGCGTCGGCGGTGACGCGCTGACGACGGATCGCGCGGCGCGGCGCGCGGCCACGTGCGCGACCAGCCCGGCGACCAGCGCGACGAAGATGACGCCCCATTGCTGTGCCGTGGCGGGCCGTCGGATCGCGGTCAGCGCGCCGTCGAGCCACTGCGTGAGGTCGGGAATCTCCATCGCGGGATTCTAGCGCGCCGCCCGCCCGCTGCGTTCAGCGCAGCGGCAGTGCATGCAGGTGGTGACGCCGCCAGTTGTCGCGATACGCCGCGCACAGCGGCCGGTTGCCGCGCAGCAGGAGCACGTTCTCGGCATTCTTGTCCTCTGCCGAGTGCGTGAAGTTGTAGCTGCCGGTAATGACCGCGCAGCCGGGCGCATCGGCGTCGATCACCATGACTTTGTTGTGCGCCGCGCTGTGCTGGCTGTCGAGCCGCACCTCGATGCGCGCGGTGCGCAGGCTGCGGTAGAGCTTCGCTTCCGCATTCCGGGTCTGGCCATCGTCGGCGGTCACGGCCACCTCCACGCCGCGCCGTTTCGCGCGGATCAGGGCCGCCGCAATCCGCCGGTGGGTGAAGCTGTAGGCTTGCACCAGAATCTGCGTCTGCGCCGCGTCGATGGCCCCGATAATCATCACCGCGCCATCGCGGCCGGGCGAGAAGGCGTATTGCACGGTGCCCTGGGCGGGGAAGGGCGTGCCTTCCGCCGCCGGCATGACGGGTTGTGCGGTCGCGCTATCGCTGTAAAGCGCGCTGCACAGGACGAGCGCCGCGCACCCGGCGCACAAGAGCAGCGCCCTGTGCCCGGCGCGTGCGTTCATGCGTCCCGGGCGCGCTCGAACACCGCCGCGAAGAAACCGTCCGTGCCGTGTACCGCCGGCGAGAGCCTGAAGTACGGGCCGGTGTCCAGCGGCACCCGTTGCACGGCGAGGATTTCGTTGCAGGGCACGGGCTTGAAGGCGGGATGCGCGGCGGCGAAGGCGTCCGCGATCGCTTCGTTCTCCTCGCCGAGGATGCTGCAGGTGGCATAGACGAGCCGCCCGCCGGGCTTGACCAGGCGCGCGGCGGCGGCGAGCAGCCGCGTCTGCTTGGCCGCGAGTTCCGCGATGTCGGATTCCTGCATGCGCCACTTGAGATCGGGATTGCGGCGCAGCGTGCCCAGGCCGCTGCAGGGTGCGTCCACCAGCACGCGGTCGGCCTTGCCCGCCAGCCGCTTGATGCGGATGTCGTTCTCCGACGAGATTACCTGCGGATGCACGTTGGACAGCCCCGAGCGCCGCAGGCGCGGCCCGAGCTTTTCGATGCGGGACGCCGAGACGTCATAAGCGTAGACGCGGCCGTGCGACTGCATGAGCGCGCCGAGTGCCAGCGTCTTGCCACCGGCGCCCGCGCAGAAGTCGATCACCAGCTCGCCGCGCCGCGGCGCCACCAGCAGGCACAGCAGCTGGCTGCCTTCGTCCTGGACTTCCACCTTGCCCGTGAGGAAGAGCGGGTGCTTCTGCAGTGCGGTGCGTGCCGGCACACGCACGCCGAGCGGGGAGTAGGGCGTGGCCTGCGCCGCGATGCCTTCGGCGGCGAACTGCGCCAGCACCGCCTCGCGCGTGGTGGTCAGCGTGTTCGTGCGCAGGTCGAGCGGGGCCTGGGTCGCCAGCGCGCGGCCCAGTGCGAGGATGGCGTCCGCGTCGTGCGTGGGTTCCAGCTTGGCCACCACCCAGTCGGGCAGCTCCGCCCGCACCGCGAGCGGAAGGTCTTCCAGACGCCCGGCTTTGAGCCCGGCGACGACGGCGAGGTCGCCGTGTTCCACGTAGGGCGCCAGCCGCTGCGCGCTCCAACCTTCGAAGCGCGCGAGATAGCCCAGCACCAGGAGGTGCGGCGTCGTGCGTGGCAGCAGCGCTTCCAGTACGCGCCGGTGGCGCAGTGCGCCAAAGGCGGTTTCGGCGATGAAGGCGCGGTCGCGCTGGCCGAAGTGCGCGTGCGCGCGAAAGAAGGCGTGCAGGGCGCGGTCGGCCGGACTCGCGGCGTTGAGCATCAGGCCCAGCGCGCGCACGGCCTCGTGCAATGGAACGCGTTTGTCATCGGCGACCCCCGGCACGGCTCCGGCGCCCGACGGGGGGCGGATGCGCGGGTTGCCGCGGTCGTCCCGGTCCCGCCGCGGCTTGCCGCCGGGGCGCGGCGGCTTACTCGGCGCTGACACGGATGGAGGTCGCGAGTTGTTCGCCGGACATGCGGCCTTCGCGGTCGAGGAAGCGCACGCGCACGGGCAGGCGGTGGTAGTCGAGCGCGAGCCAGATTTCGACGCCCTCCTTGTTCGGGCGGCGCACCTGCCGCAGCGGGACCGTGCGCAGTTTGCCGAGCGGCGTGTCGAGGATTTCTTCGCTGCCCACTTCGACCTCGTAGGTTTCGAGCTTGAACCCGTTGGTGACGATCAGGTCGAGGCGGCCGGGCGCGAGCGGCAGCAGCGCGAGCTGGTAGGCGAAGCTCACGATGTCCTGCGTGCCGGCAGCGAGCGGCACCTGCCGCGCGGTGGCCGGCGGGCCCAGCGTCAGTTCGCTGACCGCCCAGTTGAAGCGCGCCGTGAAGTCGTCGCTGCGGCCGCGGCGCGCGCGCGAGACCACCAGCGCGTCGGGTTGCAGGCCGGTGGGGGTGACGCGGCCTTCGCTGGTGTACGACAAGCGACGCGAAACGAAGAGGTCGGCCAGACCTTCAGTTTCCGCCTGGCTGCGGATGCGGTACGTGCTGTCCGTCGTGTCCCACACCGCCTGCGCGGAGCCGACCGAGAATTTGTCCGAGCCGTAGAACACCTGATAGCGGATCTCGCCGTGCCGCGGCAACTGGCGCACCGCCAGCGGCGCGGGAGGTTCCGCAGGTGCTGCATCCGGCACCTCGAGCGCCGCGGGTCCTGCGGGCGCCGCCGCCGGGAGCTCGCTCGTTGCCAGCGCCTCGGCGATGACCACCGGCTCGCCGAGTGAGGGCCCCGGCAACGCAACTACCGGCAACGCGGGTGTTGGCGGAGGCGGTGCGGCGCGCCGCGGGACGGCACGGCGGGGCACGGGCGCCGGGGCGGGAGGCGCCTTCACCTGTGGTTCAAGCCGGGTTTCCAGCGCGCCCGGCGCGTCTTCTTCCGGCAACGCGATGCGCAGACCGCCACCGAAGACGAATTCGTTTTCGTCACGGTCGCGGATGGCGGGGACGCCGGCGATATCGGTGCCGTTGCCAAGGCGGTAGTAGGTGGCGTTGGCGTGGGCCGACCAGTCGCCGAGGCACTCGGGG
>CAZXNF010000151.1:0-8000 GCA_964641785.1 uncultured Streptomycetaceae bacterium
CGATGATGCGGATCGGCTTGTCCGGATACGCTCCCCGCGTCCCCTGCGCAAAGGCCGGGTTGGCGCTGAAGACAAGGCCGGCGATGGCGCTGCCGATAACACTGGAGATACAGTGGTTCATTTTCATTGCTCCTCGTTCGGTGTTGATTATTCGCCCTTGATCCCGGCCGCCGCGATGACTTTCGCCCATTTGGCGATCTCGTTCTGCACCAGTGCCGTGTACTCTTCCGGGGTTGAGCCGACCGGATCGGCGCCGGATCCGCGCAGTCGCTCAGCCACGTCCGGCGACTTTACCGCACGCACGATCTCCGCATTCAGCCGGTCGAGGATCGCCCGCGGAACTCGCGCCGGCGCCGCCACGCCGTACCAGGTGGTCACCTCGTATCCCGGCACGCCGCTCTCCGCCACCGTGGGTATTTCGGGCGCCGCGGGCGTGCGCCGCGCACCGGTCACCGCCAGCGGCCGCAGTCGCCCATCACGCGTGTACTGAATGACGGTCGGCACATTGCTGAACATGATGGAAGTCTGCCCGGCGAGCAGTTCCGTGACCGCCGGGCCGCCACCTTTGTACGGGATGTGTACCCATTTGACGCCGGTCATGAACTGGAACAGCTCCGCGGACAGATGGACGGTCGTCCCGGTGCCGGAAGAAGCAAAATTGATGTCGCCGGGTCGTTTTTTCGAAAACGCGATGAGTTCGCGGACACTGCGGGGCGGAAATGACGGGTGGACCACCACCAGGTTTTGCGACTCCGCAACCTGTGTGATGAACGCGAAATCACGCACGGAGTCGAAACTGAGCTTCATCAGCGACGGATTGGTCGCATGCCCGGGCGCGTTGAACAGAATGGTGTAGCCGTCGGGCACGGCCCGCGCCGCCATTTCGGTTGCAATGGCGGTGTTCGCGCCGCCACGATTTTCCACCACCCAGGTCTGGCCCATCGTTTCGGTCAGCTTATTGGCCAGGATGCGCGCGATGATGTCGTTGGTGCCCCCGGGAGGGAATCCGACCACGAAACGGACCGATTTCACAGGGTAAGTCTGGGCGAAGGCGCTCGGTGCCGCGACGAGGGATGACAGGAGTAGCAAGGGGATAGTCAGTCGCATCGCTTCTCTCCTTCGTCCGGTTCAGGGCCTGCTCAGAACTTCGATCGTCTTGCGTTGCGGATCGACCCGCACGATGTCACCCGTGCGAATCAGCTTCAACGGATCCGGCGACCACCCCTCGGTAATCGTGATGCCGGCGAACACCGCACCCTGCACCATGACCGGATTGGTCACGCCGAAGATGAATGCCCTGGGCGCTAAGCCCTTGCCCTTCAGGTCGTAAAACGCCCAGCCAGCGGCAATGCCTCCCTTGGCGCTCGGCGTGAACAGAATCTTGTCGCGGATGTTGAGACCTTCCAGCGCATGGCCGGGGCGCGAGATGACGCCCGTCCAACGATCGAGGTCATAGCGCGGGCTGAAGCCCTCCGTGGAGACGGCCGCCTCGCCCTCCACCACCGGACCGTACGCACGCTTCACCCGGATCAGCGGCAGCCGGGGGATGCGGGCACTCACAGCGGCCCACCCTCGGTGGCGATGCGTACGCACGCTTCGGTGCGGCGCAGGATGCTGTGGAACTTGTGGCCGCGGATGATGTTGGTCAGCTTGGCGGAATTGGTGACGAGGTTGGACCAGCCGTTGCGCGCGCGGATATTGGCGATGTTCTGGAGGATGTAGAAGCAGACGCCTTCGAGTACGGTCACTCCCGCCTGTTCCAGCACGCCCAGATAGCCTTCTTCGCGGGCGGCGCTTTTCACGCCGTTGCTGGTAGTCACGAAGACCTGGGTACCGGCCTTGACCTTGCGGCCGGTGAACAGCGCCGCGAGCCGCTTCATTTCAAACAGCGACTGCTGGGGTGCGGAGAACACCACGAGATTGAGCGGGTTGCCGTTGTCGCCGTAGCTCGCGTACAGGCGCTCGAGGTCACGGTTGGTGATGGTGATGGTTTCCTGCGACTTGCGGCCGCCGAACGCCGCCTTGAGCGTCGGCGCCTCCGGCGTGACGCCCACCATGTGGAACATGCCCATCGACCCATAGGAGGCGAGCGAAGCGCCGAGGTGCTTCAGTTCATCCGCCATCGGCGTGCGTTTCAGGCCGGTGAACACCGGCACCTGGAAATAGTCCTGATGCGGCTCGCCGACCAGCTTGCCGATGGCGCCCCAGTCGGCCAGATCATCGAGATCACACTGGAGTTTGACCTGAAAGGTCCCGCGCCGATGGCGGTCGAGGTGAAAGCCGTACTCGGGCACCCGCCCGGTCAGCGCGGCCGCCAGCGCGGCCGGCCCGGACTCGAAGTTGGTCCGCGCGCCGAACACCGAATTGGCATAAATGACGGTGCCGGTATCGCCCCAGGCCACGTGTTCGCCCACGTGCGGCTGGTAGAGCGTCTGGTAGTTGATGCAGGTGTCGGCGGTGGTGACGCCCATGCCGCGCAGGCTGCCGATCAGGGCCTTTTCCTTCACGGCTTCGACCGGATCCTGCCCCAGCTTCTCGGTGAACGCGAAGTCGATGCAGCGCGCATTGGTCGTCGTATCGCGCACGCAGCGGGCGCCCAGCGCGGCGGCACGCTCGAGGAAACCCTGGCCCGCATCGCCCATGACTTCGATGTCGCCCATCATGTGGACGTTGGTGACCGGCACGAAGCGCTTGGCGCCGAAGAAACGGCCGACCTCCAGCTGCAGGGCCAGCGCTTCCTGCGCCGCCTGTCCACGCCCGCCGCTAAGCAGGCGCTTTTCCTCTGCCGTCAATCGCACGGCTTTACCTCCTCCGGACCTGCCTGTTATGGAAACGCCAGGGAAAAAAATGCCCCGGCACGCCGGGGCATTTTCGATCCCTGCTGAATGACGCTAGTCGACGCTTTCCGTCAGCACTTCTTCGCGCTTCTTCCGCATGAACGGCAGCACGATCATGATCAGCAGCGCGCCGGCTACGGCCAGCATGCCCGCACTGATCGGCCGCGTGACGAACACGGAGGGATCGCCGCGCGAGATCAGCATCGCACGCCGCAGATTTTCCTCCATCAGCGGGCCGAGCACGAAGCCGAGCAGCAGCGGGGCGGGTTCGCATTCCCATTTCGAAGCGAAGTAACCGAAGAAACCAAAGGCTGCCGCCAGATAGACTTCCATCGGGCTGTTGTTCAGCGAATAGGCGCCGATGCAGCAGAACAGGCAGATGCCCGGATACAGGACGCGGTAGGGAATGGTGAGGAACTTGACCCAGATCCCGATCAGCGGCAGGTTCAGCACCACCAGCATCGCATTGCCGATCCACATCGAGGCGATCATGCCCCAGAAGAGGTCCGGCTTCTGCGTCATGACCTGCGGGCCGGGGGCGATCCCCTGAATCGTCATCGCGCCCACCATCAGCGCCATCACCGCGCCGGTGGGAATCCCCAGCGTCAGCAGCGGGATGAAGCAGGTCTGGGCGGCGGCATTGTTGGCCGACTCAGGACCCGCCACGCCTTCGATTGCGCCTCTGCCGAAACGCGACGGATCCTTGGCGAGTTTCTTCTCCAGCGTATAGGACGAGAAGGCCGCGATGACGGTATGCGACCCGGGCAGGATGCCGAAGACGGTGCCGATCGCGGTACCACGTAAAACCGGTCCGATCGACATCTTGATGTCCTCCTTCGTCGGCATCATGCTCGTCACCACCGAGATTTGCGACTGGTCACGGTTCGATTGTTTCTGCTCGAGGTTGGAGATGATCTCGGCAAAACCGAACATGCCCATCGCCACCGACACGAAACCGATGCCGTCCGACAGTTCGGAGACACCGAAACTGTAGCGGGCGATCCCCGAGTTCACGTCGGTGCCGACCAGCCCGAACAGCAGGCCAACCAGAATCATCGAAATGGCCTTGATGAGCGACCCGTGCGCAAGCACCACCGCGGCGACCAGCCCCAGAATCATCATGGAGAAATACTCGGCGGCGCCGAACTGGAACGCCAGTTCCGCCAGTGGCGGCCCGAACAGCGCAATCAGGAAGGTACCGACGGTGCCGGCAAAGAACGAGCCCATCGCCGCAATGGCGAGCGCCGGTCCGGCGCGGCCCTGACGACCCATCTGGTAGCCGTCGAGACAGGTCACGACCGACGATGACTCGCCCGGCAGGTTGACCAGAATGGCGGTGGTCGATCCCCCGTAGCTGGCGCCGTAATAAATGCCGGCCAGCATGATCAACGCCGGGATGGGCGGCAGATTGAAGGTGATCGGCAGCAGCATCGCGATCGTCGCGACCGGGCCGATCCCCGGCAACACGCCGATCAGCGTGCCGAGAAAACAGCCGAGAAAACAGTACAGGAGGTTTTGCGGGCTGAAGGCAACCGAAAAGCCCAGGGCGAGATTGTCGAATACGGAGGTTTCCATGATGTGCTTTCCTCGTCAGGGCCGGTCTAGTAGGACCAGGGGAAAATCTTGAACGGCAGGCCGAGCCCGTAATGGAAGATCGCCGGGACCGTGATGGCCAGCACGATGGCGCTGATGATGGCTTCTTTCCACTTGAACTCGTAACCGCCCGCGGCGGAAATGATCACCACCGCAATGGTCGCTGCAACGATGCCCAGGTTCAGCGGGCCGATGATGATCGCAAACGCCACGACCGATCCGAGAATCATCAGCATCGGGAACCACTGCGTCTTGCGCGGGGGCTCCCCGTCGAACAAAAAGGCTTTGGCGAATATGATGAGACCCAACAAGATCAGCATACCCCCGAGGATCGACGGGAAATACGCCGGACCCATCCGCACCGCAGTGCCCATGGGGAATTGCTTGGAAAAGTAGAAAAACACGAATCCAATGCCAACGAACATCAAGCCAGCCCAGAAATCCTTAGGCGCGCGAATCTTCATAAACACCCCCGAATCGTTGCTTTGTCGTTATAAGAATCCAGGGTGCAGCGACGCGCCCGCCGGAACCCCTGTTGCACAAACGTTGCGGATGATAGCGGATTTTGCGCTTGCCGCAAGCGCGCGTGACGGCCCAGTCGCTCAGGCGGCAAGCACCTGTTTTTCCATGGCCCCCTGATAACGCCCGGTGGACGCCAACCCGTTCATGCGTGCACGATGATGGAGCGCTCGCTGCGCTGCAGCAATATTGGCGGACTGTCCCTTCCAGGCCTTCAAGGCAGGTTGCTGCAGGGCCCGGCCGTAGGAAAACGACAGCGGCCAGGGCAGCCGGTCTTTATATTGAGCATTCATGGCGTTGAGATGGGCGGTCGCCAGTTCATCGCTCTGCCCGCCGGACAGGAAGACCACGCCGGGCACGGCGGCGGGAACGCAGCGACGCAGCACCCGAACGGTGCGCTCCGCCACTTCATCGACACCGGCCTGCTGCGGGCATGACTTGCCGGAGATGACCATGCTCGGCTTGAGCACGGTACCTTCCAGAACCACGCGATGGATGGACAGCGCTGCATAGACCGCGTTGAGGGTCCACTCCGTCACTTCCTCGCACCGTCCGATGTCGTGTGCGCCGTCCATCAGCACTTCCGGCTCCACGATCGGCACCAGACCCGTCGCCTGGCAGATCGCGGCATAGCGCGCCAGGGCATGGGCGTTGGCGGCGATGCAGGTGGCGCTCGGGATGCCGTCCCCGATGGTGATGACCGCGCGCCACTTGGCGAACTTCGCGCCAAGCTTCACGTATTCGGCGCAGCGCTTCGCCAGGCCGTCGAGCCCCTCCGTGACGGTCTCGCCGGGACACAGCGCAAGATCCTTGGCGCCCGTATCCACCTTGATGCCCGAGAGGATGCCGTTCTTCGCCAGCAGATCGACGAAGGGCGTGCCGTCGACGCCCTTCTGGCGCAGGGTCTCATCGTAAAGAATGACGCCGCTCACGAACTCGCCCAGGCCCTGGGTCGTGAACAGCAGGTCGCGGTAGGCGCGGCGGTTGTCCTCCGTGCACTCGACCTTGATGCTGTCGAAGCGTTTCTGGATGGTGCCGGTGCTTTCGTCGGCCGCCAGGATGCCCTTGCCGGGCGCCACCATGGCTTGTGCGACCTGTTCCAATGCATGCATGGACATCAGTCCCTCCTGCTGAAAATGTGCGCCATTTTAACTCCGGTCCCGCGCAGGCAAGGCGGGCCCGATCGTGCTTATAGAAAGCAATCGCCTTACGAGTGTCGGTGCTCGCCGACCTTCACGATTTTCATGGTGTTGGTGCCGCCCGCCTTGCCGAAGGGTTCGCCGATCGTGAGCAAGATGGTGTCGCCGTGCTTTACCGCCCCGCGTTTGAGCAGTTCGTCCTCGGCCATATTCAGGGCGCGCTCCGGATTGCGTGCGCCCTTGAATTTGACCGGATAAACGCCGCGAAAGAGCGTGACCCGGCGGCGGGTTTCGACCACCGAGGACAGCGCATAGATCGGTACGCTGGTACTCATGCGCGACATCAGCAGCACCGTCTTGCCGCTATGCGTCAGCGCCGCGATGGCCTTGATGTCGAGACTGTTGGCGGTGAACACCGTCGCCCGCGCGATGGCTTCCTCGACGCTTTCCGGCGCGCCGACGTGCCGGCGCTCGTTCGCCGTCAGGTCTTCCTTTTCGGCTTCCACACAGACACGCGCCATTGCCGCGACGGTCTCGACCGGAAATTTCCCTGCAGCGGTTTCCGCGGACAGCATCACCGCGTCGGTGCCGTCGAGCACGGCATTCGCAACGTCGGACACCTCGGCGCGCGTGGGAATCGGATTGCTGATCATCGATTCCATCATCTGCGTCGCCGTGATGACGACTTTGTTGCGCTCGCGCGCCATGCGGATCATGCGTTTTTGCAGCGCCGGCACCACCGCATCGCCGACCTCCACCGCCAGATCACCGCGCGCCACCATGACCGAATCCGAGGCGTCGAGGATCTCGGCGAGTGCGGTGATCGCCTCCGCGCGCTCAATCTTGGCGCAGATCATGCTCCGGCCGCCGGCCTTGAGCATCAGGTCGCGCGCCCACTGGATATCGGCGCCGGACCGTGGGAACGAGACGGCCAGGTAGTCGGCCTTCAACTGCGCCGCCGTCTTGATGTCCTGCATGTCTTTGTCCGTCAGCGCCGGCGCGGTCAGGCCGCCACCCTTGCGGTTGATGCCCTTGTTGTTCGAGAGCACGCCGCCCTGTTCGACCACGCAGTCGATGCGCGGACCGCGGACCCGGCTGACGCCGAGCACGATGCGGCCGTCATCGAGCAGCAGGGTGTCGCCCGGCGAGACGTCCTTCGGCAGATTCTTGTAGTCGAGACCGACCCGCGTGGCGTCGCCGAGCTTGCACTCGGCGTCCAGCATGAATTTGTCGCCCGTCGCGAGCGTGACACGGTCGCCCGTGAACTTGCCGATGCGGATCTTGGGGCCCTGCAGGTCGACCAGCACGCCAACCGAACGGCCAGCCTTGCGTGCGAGCTTGCGCACCAGGTCCACCCGGGCCGCATGTTCGGCGGCCGTACCGTGGGAGAAGTTCATGCGCACCACGTCGAGGCCCGCCTCGATCATCCGCGCGAGCGTTTTCGCGTCGCTGGAAGCCGGACCAAGCGTCGCAACGATCTTGGTGCGGCGGGTCATGCCGCCGCCTTGGCCGCGGCTTCAAGTGCCGCCACCGCCGGCAGCGGACGGCCTTCCAGAAACTCCAGAAAAGCGCCACCACCCGTCGACAGGTAGGAAATGCGGTCCGTCACGCCGAACTTCGCAATGGCGGCCAGTGTATCGCCGCCACCGGCGATCGAATATGCCTTCGAGTTCGCGATCGCGTGAGCGAGCCGGTCGGTCCCGCCCGCAAACGGCGCATATTCGAAGGCCCCCACGGGACCGTTCCACACGATCGTGCCGGCGCGGGCCACGATGTCCGCCAGCACCGCGGAGGTCTGCGGACCGATGTCGAGGATCATGTCGTCCGGCGCAACGTCGGCAACCGCCTTCACCGTGGCGACCGCCTGCGCCACGGAATTTTCGGCGCAGGCGGTGGCCACGGTGAAGGCGGT
>CAZXNF010000152.1:0-1615 GCA_964641785.1 uncultured Streptomycetaceae bacterium
TGGTGGAATTCTGCTTGACTTACAATCGTCTGTCTTTCGCTGTTTTACCCGCTTTTTGCTCAAAATGGACAAGCGCGCCAAACCCCTCCGTCCCCGCCGGCGCAGCTATCTCGCCACCGGCGTCCGGCGCGCGACCGCAGGCCTCGCACGCGGGCTGGTGGCGCGCAAGGTCACGTACCCGGCCGGCCATCACATCACGCCGCACTTCCATCCGCACGCGCAGTTTCTGTTCGCCGTCGCCGGGACGATGGCGGTGCGCACGCCGCGCCGCGCGTGGCTTGTGCCGCCCAGCCGCGCGCTGTGGATTCCCGCCGACACGGTGCACGAGCTCACGATGAGCGGTACCGTGGAGATGCGCAGCGTGTACGTGGACGCGGCCAGCAGCGCGGGCATGCCCGCGACCTGCGTGGTGCTGGAGGTCACGCCGCTCGCTCGCGAGCTGATCCTGCGCGCGGCGGCGTTGCCGGCAGACTACGACGTGCGCAGCGAGGACGGCCTGCTGATGCGTCTGCTGCTCGCGGAAATCCGCCGCCTGCCCGCCTGCGCGCTCGACCTGCCTTTGCCGGAGAGCCCCGACCTCACGCGCCTGTGCGAACAGGTGATGGCTAACTTCTCCACGCGCCGACCGTGCGGGCACGACGCGGCGGACTTCGCCATGAGCACGCGTACGCTGTACCGGCGCTTCTTGCGCGAAACCGGCATTACCTTCGCGCGCTGGAAACAGCAGGCGCGCCTGCTGGAAGCGATCCGCCGGCTTGGCGCGGGTGCGTCGGTGACGGCCGTGGCGCTCGATCTCGGCTATGAAAGCACCAGCGCGTTCTCGACGATGTTCCGGCGCACGACCGGCATGGTGCCGCGGGCATTCCTCCCGCGCGGCGACCAACACACGGCGACGCGCAGCGCGAAGTAGATCAGCGTCCCACAGGGCGGAATCGGCCTATAGTCGGAAAGCCCCTCCTCCCTGTCTCCCGACAGGGCCGCCGTTCCTGCCGTTCCCGTCGCTTTCGACGCGGACTCACTTTCAGGATATTGCGATGACCACTGCCGAAGAGCAGCAACTGATCCAAGGCCTCTCGGGCATCGCCCAGAGCGTCACAGCCATGCTGGCCGTGCTCACCGAAATGAGCGCGCAGCGCGACCGCATGGACAAGGAAATGCTCGACGCGCTGAAGATGATCGCGCGCAAGCACTGACTGCCGCTACTCGAACAGCGTCGCGTTCTCCGCGGCGCGCGGCGGGACCGGCTTCGCCGGCGCCGCACCCGGTTTGCTCAGCGCCCCGACCCGCACCCCCAGCAGCCGGATGCGCCGGTCGAGCGGCACGCGCTTCAGACACTCGCCCGCCGCACGGCGGATCACCGCCGCGTCGCCCGTCGGCGTTTCGATGGTGCAGTCGCGGGTCACGGTTTTGAAATTGTCGTAGCGCAGCTTGAGGCCGATCTTCTTGCCCACGTAGCCCTTGCGCTCGAGATCGCCGGCCAGCCGCACGCAGAGATCGGTGAAGATGCGCGACAACTGTTCCCGGTCGCGCACCGGATGGAGATCGTTTTCGAAGGTCGTCTCGCGGCTGATCGATTTCGGTTCGCTGTGGGTGACCACCGCACGCTCGTCGCGCC
>CAZXNF010000152.1:1625-7997 GCA_964641785.1 uncultured Streptomycetaceae bacterium
GCCACACCGGATCCGCCGCCGCCAACTCGCCGATCGTGCGGATGCCGTTGACCTTGCGCGCGGCGAGCGGCCAGATGCGGGTGGGGATATCCGCTGCGCTGAGCACCGTCAGCCCGCCGGGCTTGTCGAGTTCGGAGGCGATCTTGGACAGCAGCTTGTTCGGTGTGATGCCGATGGAGCACGACAGCCCGGTGGCCTCGCGGACGGCGTTCTGTAGGAGGGCGGCGAGTTCGCGGGCGCGCGCCCAGGGATCGGCCCCGGCGCCGGCAGCCACCAGCCCGGTGAGGTCGATGTAGATTTCGTCGATGCCGCGGTCCTCGACCTGCGGCGCGAGCGCACGCACGGCTTCCTTGAAGAGGCGCGAGTAATGGCGGTATTGATCGAAGTCCGCCGGCAGCAACAACGCCTCGGGCGCCAGCCGCGCCGCCTTCATCAGGCCCATGCCCGAATGGACGCCCAGCGCGCGGGCCTCATAGGTGGCGGTCGTGATGACGCCGCGGCCCGTGTAATCACGCAGGAGCGGAAACGCGGCCGGCTCCTCGCCTTCCGCCCGGCGCCGACGGCCGCCGACCACGGCCGGACGGCCGCGCAGTTCGGGGTAGCGCAGCAGTTCGACGGACGCATAGAACGCGTCCATGTCGAGGTGGGCGATGAAGCGCTCCGGCATGGGCCCCATAGTACTCAAGGGCGCGGCCGCGACGCGCAGGCCGCGCATCGCATAAAATTCCGCCCTTTTCCCCGCTTTCGAACGAAAGAATCCTCGTGGCAATAACCGCAACGCCGGCATCCCCCGCCCCGCAAAAGCCCCTGCCGCGCGGCCTCGACCTCCTGCGTGACCCGCTGCTCTCCAAGGGCACCGCCTTCACCGAAGCCGAGCGCGACGCGCTCGGGCTGCGCGGCCTGCTGCCCGCGCACGTCTCCACCCAGGCCGAACAGGCCGACCGCTTCATGCGCTCGCTGCGGCGCCTGCCGGACGAGCTGGAGAAGTTCATCGCCCTGCGCTCGCTGCACGACCGCAGCGAGGCACTGTTCTTCCGTGTGGTGATCGACCACATCGATGAAATCCAGCCCATCATCTACACGCCCGGCGTCGGCCTCGCCTGTCAGAAGTTCAGCCTGATCTTCCAGCGGCCGCGCGGCATGTTCATTACGGCGAACGACCGCGGGCGCGTGAAAGAGGTGCTGCGCAACTGGCCATACGCGGCAAGCCTCATCGTCGTCACCGATGGCGAGCGCATCCTCGGCCTTGGCGATCTCGGCGCCAACGGCATGGGCATCCCGATCGGCAAGCTCGCGCTGTACTCGGCCTGCGCGGGCGTGCATCCGGGGCAGTGCCTGCCGGTGACCATCGACGTCGGCACCGACAACGCGGAACTGCTCTCCGACCCGTTCTACATCGGCCTGCGCCAGCGCCGCCTGCGCGGAGCGGACTACGACGCGCTGATTGACGAGTTCATGACGGCCGCGCAGGAGGTGTTCCCGGGCGTGCTGGTGCAGTTCGAGGACTTCGGCAACCAGAACGCCTTCCGCCTGCTGGAAAAGTACGAACACAAGCAGTGCGTGTTCAACGACGACATCCAGGGCACGGCGGCGGTGGCGCTGGCGGGCCTGTTCTCGGCGCTGCGGGTCACCGGCACCAAGCTGGAAGACCAGCGCGTGCTGTTCCTCGGCGCGGGCGAAGCGGCCATCGGCATTGCAACGCTCATCAGCGAAGCGGTCGAGGCGCAGGGCATTCCGGCGGCCGACGCGCGCCAGCGCTGCTGGCTGATGGACTCACGCGGGCTGGTGGTGAAAAGCCGCACCGACCTGACCGCACACAAGCAACCCTTCGCGCACGATCACGCGCCGGTCGGCGACTTCCTGTTCGCGATCCGCGCGCTGAAACCGACGGCGATCATCGGCGTCGCGGCGGTGGGCGGCACCTTCACCAAGGAAGTGCTGGAGGAGATGGCCCGCATCAACCAGCGGCCCATCGTGTTCGCGCTGTCGAACCCGACCTCCAAGTCGGAGTGCACGGCGGCGGAAGCCTACCTGCACACCAGCGGGCGCGCGCTGTTCGCCTGCGGCAGCCCGTTCGATCCGGTCAGCATCAGCGGCAAGACCTTCGTGCCGCGGCAGGGCAACAACTCCTACATCTTCCCGGGCATCGGGCTGGGCGCGATCATCAGCCGCTGCAAGACGCTGACGCCGGAGATGTTCATGGGCTCGGCGCACACGCTGGCGAGCCTGACGACGGAATTGGACCTCGCGCAGGGTAGCCTGTATCCCGCGCTGTCCCGCGTGCGCGAAGTGTCCGCGCATATCGCGGCGGGCCTTGCCAAGACGGCGCACCGGCGCGGGCTGGCGGGCGTGGAAGAACCAGCGGACCTGCTGAAGCACGCGCAGGCCAACATGTACGACCCGTCGTTCCCCGACTACGTATAAGTACTGCCGGCGGGGCCACGCGCTCCCGCCCCTGCCGTACTACCCCTTGCGGCTGAGCAGTTCCACGCTCACGCCGTCGGGCGCACTGATGAAGGCGATGCGCGTGCTCGGGTTGATGTCGGTGGGCTCCATGCTGAAGGCCACGCCCTTCGCGCGCAGGCCCGTGCAGAAGGCGTCGAAATCGCCCTTCACCTGCATGCCGAAATGGTCCACGCCCCATTCGAGACTGGGCTTGTCCGCGGCCTTTTCGCCCGGGCGTTCACCGCGCACGATCACCATGGCGCCGCCGAAGGACACATAAATCTGCGGCGCGTTGTGCGTGACGGCGCTTTTGGTGATGGCGCCGCCGAGCTTGTCGACGTACCAGGCGGCAGTCGCGGCCGGATCCTTGCTGATGACGTGGACGTGGTCGAAGGCGAGGCTGGGAGCGGTCATGGGCGTTGTTCCGGGTTGGTCTGAAGACGCGCGGCAGCCGCGTGGCCGCACAGTTTAGCCCCGCCGGCCGGTCTCGCGCAGCTTCGCGCGCCGCCAGACGGGCAGGTGCGGTAGAGTGCCTCCCGCATCCACGGAGGGGTCCTCATGCAACGCACCGACATCAAGCTCGCGTCCAGCACCGGCCAGGGCAGTTTCGACTGCTACGTTGTCACCCCGGACGGCGGGGCCAAGGTGCCCGCCATCGTGCTCGCCTCCGCCATCCACGGCGTGGACGCCGACCTGCGCGCGATCGCGGACGAATTTTCGGCAGCGGGCTACCTCGCCGCCGCGCCGGACCTGTTCTGGCGCTCGGTGCCGGGCCCGCTCGCGCGCGGCGACGAGCGTTCCACCCCGCGCGGACAGCCGCGGCTGGAGAAGATCAAGGCCGGTGAGTCCGACATGGCGGACACACTGGCGCACCTGCGCACGCTGCCGCAGTTCAATGGCCGTGCGGCGGCGATGGGCTTCTGCTACGGCGGCCCGTTCGCGCTCATCGGCCCGAAGCGCCTCGGCTACGCGGCGGGCGTCTCCTGCCATGGCACCCAGCTCGGCGATTACGTGCGCGAGCTCGACGGCATGAGCCAGCCGGTGTGCATCATCTGGGGCGACCAGGACCATGCGGCGCCCCCGGACGTGCAGGCCTTGTACCGCGCCTTGCCGGCGCGCATGAAAAACGTGGAAGTGCACATCTTCCCCGGCGTGCAGCACGGCTACATGATGCCGGGCGGCGGCAAGGCCTTTGATGCGCCCACGCGCAAGTTTTCGATGGACCGCGCCCTCGCGCTCCTCGCCGCCCTGCGCTAGCATGCGGCAGCGGCGCTCTGCGCACCGCATCTTCAAGGAGACTTTCATGGCCGCACTGCAAACCGGCGCCCCGGCACCGGACTTTTCACTCGCTACCCACACCGGCGCCACGCTCACGCTCGGCAGCTTCAAGGGCCGCCGTACCGTGGTGTCCTTCCTGCCCTTCGCCTTCACCGGGGGCTGACTGAACCAAGTGACGGGGTTCCGTGAGAACTTCGACCAGTTCAAGGCACTGAATGTGGAAATCCTCCAGATCAGCGCCGATCCCGTTCCCAGCCTCAAGGCTTGGGCGGAAAAAGTCGGTGGACTGCCCTTCCCGCTGCTGTCGGACTTCTGGCCGCACGGCGTCATCGGCAAGGCCTACGGTGTGTTCAACGAGGAGCGCGGCATGGATGCCCGCTCGGTGTTCCTCGTCGACGCGCAGGGGGTCATCCGGCATTCGCACCTCTACGCGCCGGGCACCACTCCTGAAAGCAAGGACCTGCTGGAACGATTGAAGGCCCTGTAAGGGCCCTCGGCACCACCGGCCGCAGCGCCTGCGCGCTGCGGCCGTTTTTATTGCTGCGTTCCGCAAGCCGCGGCGGCGAAAACGCCGCTAGCGCACGCTCAAGCCCGCCGCCTTCGTGACCTTCGCCCACTTCTCCAGCTCGCGCGCGATGTGCTCGTCAAGCTCCGCGGGCATGCTGCCGAAGGGCTGCATGCCCTCCGAGATAAAGCGCTTGCGCACTTCCGGATCCTTCGCGCACGCCGCAATCTCGCGGTAAAGGACGTTGACGATCGCGGGCGGCAGTTTCGGCGGGCCCAGCAAGGCCTGCCAGCTCGAGCTTTCGTAGCCGGGCACGCCGGCTTCCGCAACCGTGGGGATGTCGGACAGGGTCGGCCAGCGTTCGCGCGAGGTGATGGCGAGGGCCCGCAAGCGGTTGCCGCGCACGAGCGGCAGCGTGCTCGGCATGCTGCCGAAGGTGAAATCGATTTCGCCGCCGACGACGGCCGTCAGGGCCGCCGGCGCACCCTTGTACGGCACATGCAGCATTTCGAATCCCGCCATCAGCGCGAACAGTTCGCCGGTGAGATGCGTGGCGCCGGCGACGCCGGAAGAACCGAACTTGATGCGGCCCGACTGGCTGCGGGCGGTGGCGATGAAGTCCTTCAGGGTGCGTGCCGGATGGCCAGGGACCACAACGAGGAGGTTGGAACCGGCGCCGAGCAGCGAGATCGAGGTGAAATCGCGGCGCGTGTCGTACGGCAGCTTGGCGATGAAGTTCGGGTTGATGGCGTGCGAAGTCGGCACCAGCAACAGCGTGTAGCCGTCGGGCTGCGCGCGCACGACCAGTTCGGTCCCGACGACGCCCGCGCCGCCGGGCCGGTTGTCGATGACGATCGGGTGGCCCAGTTGTTCGGTGAGCCGCTGGGCGTACGTGCGCGCCACGAAATCGGCGCTGCCGCCCGCGCTCTGGGCCACGACCAGCCGCAGCGGCCGCGTCGGGTAGGACGGTTGTGCAGTGCACACGCCCGCCGCCGTCATGCCGGCGAGGATCAGCAACGTAGCGGCGCGGCGCAGACCGACGCGCAAACGGTTCGATGCCGGGTTGTGCTTCATCGTGTTGGAATTGTGGTGGTGTCGTGATACTAACAATCTTCGGCGACACCAAACAGCGACGGCGAAGGCTTCAGAACGAAACATGAAAACAGCCACCGCGCAGGACATCGATTCCCACTACGCCTGGATGCGCCTCTGCGTGGCGCTGACGCTGATGACTCTCGGCGGTTCCGGCATGTATTCCGTGTCGGTGGTGCTACCGCATATCCAGGCCGAGTTCGGCGCCACGCGGGGGGATGCCTCCCTGCCGTACACGCTGGCAATGGTGGGCTTCGGCTTCGGCGGCATCCTGATGGGCCGGCTCGCCGACCGCTACGGCGTGATGGTGCCGGTGCTGATCGGCGCCGTGTTCCTCGGCACGGGCTTCATGGTCGCCGGTTCGGCAGGCAGCCTGGGGCAGTTCGCCCTCGCGCAGGGCGTGCTGATCGGCTTCCTGGGTACCTCGGCCACCTTCGCGCCGCTGGTGGCGGACAGCTCGCACTGGTTCCTGCGGCGTCGGGGCATCGCCATCGCCATCGTCATGAGCGGCAATTATTTCGCCGGCGCCTTGTGGTCTCCGGTCGTGCAGCACTTCATCGAAACCGTGGGCTGGCGCCAGACCTACCTCTGGATGGGCCTATTCTGTCTGGTGACCATGCTGCCGCTGGCACTCATGCTGCGCCGGCGCCCGCCCGCCGCGGCGCCGATCGCCAGCCTCGCCGGAGAACTGCCCGTGCGGCAGCCGGCGGCCGCTTCAGCGCGCCCGCTCGGACTCTCGCCGACGACACTGCAGGTACTGCTCTGCGTGGCGGGCGTCTCGTGCTGCGTGGCCATGTCGATGCCGCAGGTGCACATCGTTGCCTACTGCGGCGACCTCGGTTTCGGGACCGCGCGCGGCGCGGAGATGCTGTCGCTGATGCTCGGCATGGGCATCGTCAGCCGTTTGGTGTCGGGCTGGATCGCGGACCACGTCGGCGGGTTGCGCACGCTGCTGCTGGGCTCGGTACTGCAGGGCGTCGCCCTGATGATGTTCCTCTTCACCGACGGGCTGACGTCGCTCTACGTGGTCGCGGCGCTGTTCGGCCTGTTCC
>CAZXNF010000153.1:0-7982 GCA_964641785.1 uncultured Streptomycetaceae bacterium
AGCGCTCCGAGGCCACGCCGGTGCGGATGCCCTTGCGCGCCGCATAGATGGCCGCCGCTGCGCCTGCAGGGCCGCCGCCGACGATCAATACGTCGTACGGCGCCTTCGCGCTGAGCTTCGCCGCTACGCGCTTGCCGGCACCGGTGTCGACCTTGCCGAGGATCTCCGCCAACTCCATGCGCCCCTGCCCGAACGGTTCGCCGTTGAGGAAGATCGTCGGCACCGCCATCACCTGACGGCGCTCCACTTCGTCCTGGAACAGCGCGCCGTCGATCGCCACGTGACGGATGTTCGGATTCAGCACCGCCATCAGGTTCAGCGCCTGCACGACATCCGGGCAGCTCTGGCAGGACAGCGAAAAATAGGTCTCGAAGCTGAACTCGCCCTCGAGATCGCGCACCTGCTCGACGAGGTCCGCCGCCGCTCTGGACGGATAGCCGCCGACCTGCAGCAGCGCCAGCACCAGCGACGTGAACTCGTGACCGAGCGGGATGCCGGCAAAGCGGAGACTGACGCCGCCCCCGGGCGGTTGATCGCGAAGGACGGCTTGCGCTCCGCGTCGTCGCGCCGCTCGATCAGCGTGATCCGGTCGGACAGGCCGACAACCTCCTGCAGGAGCACCCGCAGGTCCCGCGAGCCCTCGCTGTCGTCGAGCGAAGCCACTAGCTCGACCGGTTGGGTGAGCTTTTCGAGAGTGGCCTTCAACTGCGTTTTCAGGGTGTCATCGAGCATGGTGACCTCTTCACAGGTAAAAAAAAGCCCGGGCGCGAACGCCCGGGCTTTTCGGGCGGCACGGTGCCGGTCAGATCTTGCCGACCAGGTCCAGCGAGGGCTTCAGGGTCTTGTCGCCGTCCTTCCACTTCGCGGGGCAGACTTCGCCGGGATGCGTGGCGACGTACTGGGCGGCCTTCAGCTTGCGCAGCGTCTCGGCGACATCGCGGGCGATGGCGTTGTCGTGGATCTCGAGGGTCTTGATCACGCCTTCCGGATTGATGATGAAGGTGCCGCGCAGTGCCAGGCCTTCCTCGTCGATGTGCACGTCGAAAGCACGCGTCAGCTGATGGGTCGGGTCACCGACCAGGGGGAACTTGGCTTGGCCGACTGCCGGCGAGGTTTCGTGCCAGACCTTGTGCGAGAAGTGCGTATCGGTGGTCACGATGTAGACCTCCGCATTGGCCTTCTGGAATTCGGCGTAGTGCTTGGCGGCGTCCTCGACCTCGGTGGGGCAATTGAAGGTGAACGCGGCCGGCATGAAAATGACCACCGACCACTTGCCCTTGAGCGTCTGGTCGGAAACCTCGACAAACTTGCCGTTATGGAAAGCCTGCGCCTTGAAGGGCTTGACGGCGGTATTGATGAGCGACATATCCATTCCTTGTAGGGTTACGATGAAACGAGCCGCATCGTAGCCACCCGGGATCGATTGATCCAACGGGTTAAATGGATTAGTTCAATCGGAATTACCGATGAGACGGGGCCGCGGAGGGGGAACCGCTGACATTCGATCCCGCATTGGTCTACGTGCACGCGGCACGCTGCAGACTGGTCAGGGTGAAAGGATTCGAACCTTCGACCTCCTGGTCCCAAACCAGGCGCTCTACCGGACTAAGCTACACCCTGAAGTTCGCGCCTATTGTAGCCCAGCGCGCCGCGCCGCTCCGCACCTCCGCTAGAATCGCGGCGTGGAGGAAACATCGCAGCGTCACCGCGCCTGGCGCACGCCCACCCTCGTGCTGGTCTGCGGCGGCATCGCGCTCACGCTGGCACTCGGCACGCGCCACAACTTCGGTCTCTACCTGCAACCGGTCACCCTCGCGCTCGACTGGGACCGGCAGACCTTCGCCTTCGCGATCGCCGTCCAGAACCTGATCTACGGCGTCGCGCAGCCCTTCACGGGCATGATCGCGGACAAGTTCGGCGCCGGCCGCGTGCTGGCGGCCGGCGCGCTGATCTACGCCGCGGGTCTGGTGCTCATGGCCCACTCGACGACGGGCGCGGAGTTCCTGCTCAGCGCCGGCCTCATCATCGGCATCGCGCTCGGCTGCACGGGTTTTTCGGTGGTGTTCGGCGCCATCGCCCGCGCCTACCCGCCGGAAAAACGCAGCGCCGCAATGGGCATCGCGGGGGCCGCGGGATCCTTCGGCCAGTTCCTGATGCTGCCCTTCGGCCAGACGCTCATCAACAATCTCGGCTGGCAGCAGGCCCTGATGGTGCTCGCCGTGGTGGTGCTGCTGGTCATCCCCCTGTCCGTCGCCATCGCCGAATCGCCGACGCAGCACACCGGGCCGCGACAGTCGATCCCCGAGGCCCTGCGCGAGGCGCTCGGCCACAAGGACTTCCGGCTGCTGACCACGGCGTACTGCGTGTGCGGATTCCAGTTAATGTTCATCTCGGTGCACTTTCCGGCCTACCTGCTGGACAACCACATGAGCGCCAACACCGGCATGATCGCGTTGGCGCTGATCGGCCTGTTCAACATCTTCGGCAGCTATACGTGGGGCATGCTCGGCGGGCGCTACACCAAGAAATACCTGCTCGCTTTGCTCTACTTTATCCGCGCGATGGCAATCGCCGTATTCGTGCTGCTGCCGATCTCGCCCGCCACGGTGTACGTGTTTTCCGCGATCATCGGCTTCCTGTGGCTGGGCACGGTGCCGCTGACCAACAGCATCATCGCCGGCATGTTCGGCGTCCGCTACATGGCGACGCTGGGCGGACTCGCCTTCTTCTCCCATCAGGTCGGGAGTTTCTTCGGCGTCTTTGCGGGCGCCTGGCTGTTCGACCGCACCGGCTCCTACGAACTGATGTGGTGGCTCACCGTCGCCATGGGCGTGGCGTCCGCGCTGCTCAATCTGCCGATCGACGAGCGGCCGGTCCGACGCCAGGCTGCCGTCGCCGCCGCGTAGGCGCCAGCACGTCCGCCGGCACCACCGCCAGAGACCTCATGCCTTCCCGATCTCCTCCGCCGGGGGCGCCGCCGGTTTGGCGGTCGCGGCCGAGCGTGCCCGCCGCCGCACTTCGCGCAGCCGGCTGGGGGCCAGCACCCCGGCTTCTTCGAGGATGGGATAGGCCACCGAACAGATGTGCGAGTTGATCCGCTTCAGGTCGCGGATGATGTCGAGGTGGAGCGCGCTGGTCTCCACGCTCTGCAGGGTGTTGTCCGAGAGCCGCTGCAGATGGCTGTCGGCATAGGCGCGCTCCAGGTCCCGCACCTGCTCCTTCTCGGCCAGCAGGCGCTGCGCGCTCTTCAGGTCGCCGTTGACGAAGACGTTGAGCGACAACTGGAGGTTGGACACCACGCGCGCGTGCAGGCTGGTGATCTCCGCCATGCCGGCATCCGAAAACTGCAGCCGCTTCTTGATCTTCTTTTCGGCAAGCTCGATCAGATTCTTGTCGACGATGTCGCCGACGTGCTCGAGGTTGATGGTGAACGAGATGATGTCGGCCCAGCGGCGCGACTCCTTCTCCTCCAGCGCGTCGCGGCTCACCTGCGTCAGGTACAGCTTGATCGAGGTGTAGAGGTCGTCGACGTCGTCGTCCATGCGGTGGATTTCGGCCGCCAGCCGGGCATCGTTGTTCATCAGCGCATCGAGGACGCCGCGCAGCATGGTCGCGATCATGTCGCCCAGCCGCAGCGCCTCGCGCGCGGCGCAGGAAATGGCGAGCGTCGGCGTTTCCAGGGCCACCGGGTCGAGGTAGCGCGGCGTGGCCGGCGATTCTTTCTTCGGCTGGGACGGCAGCAGCCGTTCGACCAGCCGTGCGACGACCGGCGTAAAGCCGATGAAGACCACCGCCAGGAACAGGTTGAACGCGAGGTGGAAGTTGACGATCTGCCGCTGCGGCATCGGGTCGAGCGCCGCGAGCCAGCCCCCCACGAGCGGCAGGAACGGAATCAGCAGCGCGCAGCCCGTGAGCTTGAAGAACAGGTTGCCCAGTGCGACGCGCCGGGCCTCGGGCGCGGAGTTCGCGGTGGCCAGCATCGCGAGGAAACCACTGCCCAGATTCGCACCGAGCACCAGTCCGAGCGCGACCTGCGGCGGAATCATGCCGGTGGCGGTGAACGCCGCCGTCAGCAGCACGACCGCAAGGCTTGAATAGCACAGCAGCGTCAGCCCTGCCGCGATCAGGATGTCGAGCAGCACGTCGCCGGAGAGCGACCCGAAGATCACCTTCAGGCCCTGCGTCTGCGCGAGCGGCTTGGTGACGGCGACGATATGCTGGAGCGCGAGCAGGATGAGGCCAAGGCCGACGAGGATGCGGCCGTAGCGGCCGGCGAGGGTACCCTTGCGGCCCAGCAACAGCGCGACGCCGAGCACGACCAGCAGCGGCCACAGCCACGACAGTTTGAGCGACAGCAGTTGCACCACCAGCGCGGTGCCGACGTCCGCACCGAGCATGACGGCCAGGGCGGGCGCGGTGGCGATCAGGCCGCCGCCGACGAAGGAGGTGGTGATGAGGGCGGTGGCGGTGCTGCTCTGGAGCAGGCTCGTCACGCCCATGCCGGCGAGGAAAGCCGTGAAGCGGTTGGATACGCTGCGCGCGAGAAACTGGCGCAGGTTGCCGCCGTAGATGCGCAGGATGCCGGTACGCACGAGGTGCGTGCCCCACACCAGCAGGGCCACCCCGGCGAGCACGTTTAGCAGGACTTCCATTACGCTAGCGCATCGCCTCCATGGGAAGAATACGTCTTAAGGAAGCTCTGAATAAGCTCGTCACAGCGGCGCAGGCCGGTGTCCAGACGCTTGAATTCCCTGGATTCCGGCCTGCGCCGGAATGACGAACTACCACTTGTTCAGAGATTCCTTAACTCTTTGTCCGAACATGATATTTACGAAATATACACCCGAAGTCATGTCCCGTACCATCGGTGTATCTCAGTCCGGGCCCGCGCGTACTCCGCTACCATCGTTACGAACGTCAAAAGGGGGCGGCAATGAACACGGAAGCCTTCGAAGCTGCGCTGAAAAGCGATGGCTATGACGACATTGCAAGACGCGAAGGCATGCCCAACGCCACTGCTGAACCGCACACCCATCCGTTCGCCGTGCGCGGGCTGATTCTCGCCGGGGAATTCATCCTGACCCGCGAAGGCAGGCCGGAGTTCTATCGCACCGGCGACACCTTCGCGATGGAACCGGAGTGCCTGCACTTCGAGAGTTTCGGACCGGCAGGCTCGCAGTACATCCTTGGCCGCAAGCATCCGGCCAAGCAGGACAACAGCGCCTAGAGCCTGTTATGGACCTAAACGTGCGCGGCGTTGAGCCAGAAGGGCCCGGCTGCTAGGCGTGAGGAGGCCGCGTAGCCCCTCTACGCAACGACGAGCAACGACGCAGACGGGCCCTTCTGGCTCAACCCGAAGGGAACGCGGGATTAGGGGTCCATTGCGTTGTCGCCGCTCGCTTGCGGTGTCTGGCACCGCGGCGCGAGCGACTCCTAGCACTGAACCCCTACTCCCGCGTTCGCCGCATACGTTTAGGTCCATAACAGGCTCTAGCGCCGATCCATCAGAAATCCCGCCGCCACCAGGCTCGCGTCCAGCGTCATCTTGCGCGCCTCGATCACCGCGCCGACTTCGTCCAGCGTCATCAGCCGAACCTCCGCGACCTCGCCGTCTTCGTTGCGCGGCACGAAATGCGCCGGCAGTTCGAGATCGAACGCGAACAGGGTTTCCTGCTGCACGCCTTCCGGCACTTCGCGCAGGATGGCCAGCCTGCCGCGTGCGATGGCGATGCGCGCCAGCGCCGGTGGAATGCCGGCCTCCTCGCCAGCTTCGCGCACCAGCGTCTCCAGCGGATCGGCTTCCGCCGACATGCCGCCACCGACGAGATTGTCGAGCAGACCGGGATCGATGGGTTTCGTTGAACTGCGGCGGGCGATCCACATGCGCGCCCCGCCGCCGTCCCTGACGATGCCGTTGGCGTGCGCCGCGAAGGTCGTCAGGCCGAAGAAGCGTGCGGCAGCGCGTTCAATGTGCGCCAGCACGGGTCGTCCCCAGGCCTCCACAACCGCATAGCGCTCGTTACGCCAACCGCTGATGGCGCCCGCGCGGGCCAGTCCTTCGACGACTTCCGCCAGCGCGGCCGTGCGGGCCTCCGCGGTGCGGAGCGCCGGCGCGAGCGCCAGCGCATCGCGGTTCTTCAGGAAATGGGGCTTCCAGGGATCGAGGTGCGGCAGCCAGTCGCGCCGCACCCAGCCAACCGCATGGCCGCCGATGCGGAAGGTCATATACCGCGTGGCGTCGAATGCCCGCGACGCCTGCGCGAGACGGTCGAGCGCTTCCTGGCTCAGCATGGCGACGATCGGCAGGCAGCCGCGGTGTTCAGGCCTGCTTGCGCACGGCCGTCAGGAACTCGTCGAGGATCGGGGCCGGGTCGAGGACGTTGTCGTCGGCCGGCCGGTGGAATTCCGGATGCCACTGCACGCCCAGCACGTAGCTGCGGCCGTTCCAGCGCACCGCCTCCGCGACCTTGTCCGGCACCGACCACGCCTCCACCGTGAGCGCCTTGCCCAGCGTTTTCACGCCCTGGTGGTGGATGGAGTTCACGCGCGCCGTGCGGGTATCGGGGTAGAGCCGGGACAGGCCCGTTTCTGGCTCGATCGTGATGTCGTGGAAGGTCTTTTCGTATGACTGTTCGTTGTGGTGATCGATCGCCTCCGGGTGGTCGGTCTTGAGATCCTGATAAAGCGTGCCGCCGAACACGACGTTGATGAGCTGCGCGCCGCGGCAGATGCCGAGCACGGGTTTCTTCGCCTCCATGAACTCGTGCACCAGCTCCATTTCGTAGACGTCACGGACGCGATCGCCCTTCCAGTCTGGCCTGGACGCTTCCTCGCCGTAGGTTTCGGGCGCCACATCGGCGCCGCCCTGCAACACCAGGCCGTCGAGATGCTTGACGTAGTCGGACAGCCGGATGTTGCTGCGATGGATGAGGCCATCCTTGTCCACCGAGGGCACCATGAACACCAGCACGTCACGCGACATCACCCAGTGGGCCACCGACTGTTCAAGATACTGGAGCGTGCGGGTCAGCAGCCCCTTGCCCTCCGGGTTGGGGTGGTAGATCCGCGCCGAAATGCCGATCTTGAGGGGTTTGACGCTCATCATTCGAAGCTCATCTTCACTCAGCGCGCGGGCGCGCCTTCCGCCAGCAGCCGCTCGATCTGGCGCGTGAGTCTTGAATCGGTCGGCGCCACCGAACTGCCGAAGCCCGCAACCCGGGCTCCGCTGCGGTCGATCAGGTACTTGTGGAAATTCCAGCGCGGTGCACCGCCGCCTGCCAAAGCGAGCGCCGCATAAAAGGGACTCGCGGCCTTGCCCGCCACGGTCGTTTTCTCGGCCATGGGGAAAGTCACGCCGAAATTGGCCTGGCAGAACTGCGCGACCTCCTTGTTGCTACCCGGCTCCTGCTCGCCGAAGTCATTCGCGGGAAAACCGACCACCACCAGCCCCTTGCCCTTGAACTTCTTGTACAGCGCTTCGAGGCCTTCGTACTGCGGCGTGAAGCTGCACTGGCTCGCGGTGTTGACGACGAGGATCACCTTGCCGGCGTACCCGCACAAAGACTTGGGCACGCCGCCTTCCAGCGGCACGTAACTGTGGTTGAGCAGCGGCGGGCAGGCCGCAGCCGAGGCAAGGTTTCCGTGCATGGAAACGCCTCCCAGCAACGTGAGCAGACAGGCAGCAAGCCGTTTCATGGCAAATCCTTTACTAAACCGACGCACCCGTGCGCGAGGCCCCACGCACCTGCTTGAATGACCGCGGATCGTGCAGCAAGGTTCATTTCCTGCCGCCGGCCTTGATATGCGCCTCCGCCATCAGTCTCTTCAGCGTGGCGCCGAGGAGTGTGAACTCCTCCTTGCGACCCGTCCCCCGCCGCCACGCCAGCCCGATTTCGCGCGCACCGCCGCCCGCGAGGGGACGGGTCACCACGTCGGTGCCACGCAGGATGCCCGCCTCCACCGCCATCGCCGGCACCAGCGTG
>CAZXNF010000154.1:0-7959 GCA_964641785.1 uncultured Streptomycetaceae bacterium
AAGGAGAGAAGTGACTGCGTGATGATCGACTGCCCATCCCAACCTTCCCCCGCAAACAGGGGAAGGAGAGAAGTGACTGCGTGATGATCGACTGCCCATCCCCTCCTTCCCCCGCAAGCAGGGGAAGGAGGGGAGTGACTGCGTGCGAAGGATCGATGCGCCTAGTGCAGGAAGATCGTCGCCAGCCCGAGAAAGATGAAGAAGCCGCCGCTGTCGGTGATCGCGGTGATCAGCACGCTCGAACCGCGCGCGGGATCGCGGCCGAGGCGGTAGAGCACGAGCGGGATCAACACGCCCATCACCGCGGCCAGCATCAGGTTGAGCACCATCGCGCCCGTCATCACCAGGCCGAGTTGCCAGTTGTGGTAGATCAGGAACGCGAACAGTCCGACCACGCTGCCCCACACCAGACCGTTCAGCACGCTGACGCCGAGCTCCTTGGCGAACAGCCGCCGCGCGTTGACCAGCGTCAGTTGCCCGAGCGCCAGCGCGCGCACGATCATCGTGATCGTCTGGTTGCCGGAGTTGCCGCCGATGCCGGCGATGATCGGCATCAGCGCCGCCAGCGCCACCGTCTTTTCGATCGAGCCTTCGAACACGCCGATCACGCGCGAGGCGATGAAGGCCGTCACCAGGTTGATCGCCAGCCAGGTCCAGCGGTTCTTCATCGACTTCCAGACCGGCGCGAACAGGTCCTCGTCGTCGCGCAGACCGCCGGCCGACAGCAGCTCGCTCTCACTCTTGTCGCGGATGTAGTCCATCACCGTGTTCACCGTCACGCGGCCGATCAGGCGCCCGTCGCCATCCACCACCGGCGCGGACACCAGGTCGTAACGCTCGAACGCCAGCGCCGCGTCCTGCGCCTTGTCCTCGGGGCGGAAAGCCGTGGGCTCCGCGTTCAGCACCTGCGCGACCTCGATCTCCGGATCGGTGACCAGCAGGCGGTTCACCGGCAGCGCACCGACCAGCCGCTCGTCGCGCGTGACGACGAACACCTGGTCGGTGTGGTCGGGCATTTCGTCCAGCCGCCGCAGGTAGCGCAGCACCACCTCGACCGCGACGTCGTCGCGCACGGTCACTAGGTCGAAGTCCATCAGCGCCCCCACCGCATCCTCGGGGTAGGACATCGCGGCGCGCACCTGCTCGCGTTCCTCGGTGGACAGGCTCTTGAAGACGTCTTGCATCACCTCGCGCGGCAGGTCGGGCGCAAGATCGGCCAGTTCGTCGGCATCGAGCTGTTCGGCGGCGGCCACCAGCTCGCCGCTTTCCATGTGCGCGATCAGCGATTCGCGCACCGCGTCCGACACTTCGAGCAGGATCTCGCCGTCGCGCTCGGCCTTGACCAGGTTCCAGACGACCAGGCGCTCCTCGAGCGGCAGCGCCTCCAGCAGGGCGGCGATGTCGGCAGGGTGCAGCGACTCGAGGCGGCTGCCGAGTCCGGTCAGGTGCTGCTTGTGCACCAGCGATTCGACGAGGTCATGCTTCGCCTGCTCGGTACGATGGACGAGCCCCTCGACCAGCTTGTGCCGGCGCAGAAGTTCGCTCACCTCGGTAGCGAGGGCGTCGGTCGCGAGGCGTTTGTCGCGCGGATCGGCCATGGGGCGCTCGGTGGAGAAACGGACAAGACGAAGACCGCGGGACGCGGGGCTGGCGCATTTTAGGCGCTTCGCTGCGCGGGGTCAGCAATCCGGACCGCCTGTCTTTGTGCAACGGCCGTTCGCGGCTATAGTGCGGCCTCCGCAATTCCTACGGCACCGCCATGTCCGCTTCTTTCTCCCAAAAACTGAACCAAGCCTGGGACCGCCTGCAGCAGGGCGACGCCGCCGGCGCGCAGTTCCTGTGCCGCGACATCCTGCGCGACGATCCGCGCAACCCCGAGGCCCTGTACCTGCTCGGCGCCGTGCAACTGATGAACAACCTGCCGCAGGACGCGCTGCGCACCCTCGAGCAGGCGCGCGCCGCGGCGCCCGACGACGGCCCCATCCTGGAAAGCCTCGGCGTCACCTACCTCATGCTCGGCAACTTCGCCGCCGCGGAAGCGCCGCTGCGCACGGCCGCCGGGCTGGCGGGCGCCCCGCCCTCGGTCTATATGCGGCTGGGGCTTGCGCTCATGAACCAGAGCCGTCACGACGAAGCGCTCGCCGAGCTGAAACGCGCCGCGCTGCTCGACAGCGGCCACCCCGACATCCAGCTCAACCTGGGCATGGCCTACGCGCGCAGCGGCGCGCACGCGGCAGCGCGGACCGCCTTCGAAGCGGCCCTGCAGCAGGCGCCGGGGCACCCGCAGGCGAGCTACAACCTCGCCGCGCTGTGCATGGACGAGCGCCGCTACGACGAAGCCCGCCGCTGGTTCGAGCAGGCCTTGCCCGGCGCCATGGCGGGCGCGGCCGACGCGGCGACCGTGACGGAAATCCGCGAAGGCCTCGCCGTGGCCAACGCCGCGCTGGGCCGCAATCCCGAGGCGATTACCCACCTGCGGGCCATCCTGGAAACGACAGCCCCCACCGCCGGCGTGCTGACGCGGCTGGCGCAGGCACTGTTCCAGACCGCCAAGCTCGACGAGGCGGCCGACACCGCGCGGCGGGCCATCGCCCTCGATCCGCTCGAGACCGAAGCCCACGCCACCCTCGCCGACGTGCTGCTCACCCGCGGCGACCTCGCCGGCGGCGCGGCCGCGCTCGCCGAGGGCGTCACGCGCACCGGTTCGATCCGTCTGCTCGGCATGCTGCGCTTCGAATACCGCCGCCAGTGCGACTGGCCGCGCTGGCGCGAGGCTTGGGCGCAACTGCGGCCCGCCCTCGCCGCCGACGCCGCTGCGGCCGCCCCGAACCCCGACGCCGCCCTCAGCCCCTTCTCCCTGCTGTGCGAAGACACCACGCCCGCGCAGCAGCGCCTGATCGCCGAGCGCTTCACCGCGGCGCAATTCCCCACGGCCGCCGCCGCGCCCGCACGACCGGCTCGCAACACTGGCGACAACCGCCTGCGCATCGGCTACCTGTCTTCCGACCTGCACGAACACGCCGTCGGCTACCTGATCGCCGAAGTGCTCGAGACGCACGACCGCACGCAGTTTGAAGTCACCGCGTATTCGTTCGGCCCGGAAGACGGCAGCGCACAGCGCACGCGGCTGAAAACCGCCTGCGAACATTTCGTCGACCTCGCGTGGGACCCCGACGACATCGCCGCGCAGCGCCTGGCCGACGATGGCCTCGACATCCTCGTCGACCTCAAGGGCTACACGCTGGGCGCACGCCCCGGGCTGCTCGCCCGCCGGCCCTGCGCCATCCAGATCAACTGGCTCGGCTATCCCGGCACCATGGGCGCGCCCTTCATGGACTACCTCATCGCCGATCCAGTACTGATCCCGCCCGGCGAGGAAGACAGTTGCAGCGAGCGCGTGCTGCGCCTGCCGCACTGCTACCAGCCGAACGACCGCCGGCGCGTGATCCCCGCCCCGCGCACGCGCAAGGCTTACGGTCTGCCCGACGCCGGTGCTGGCGTCGTCTTCTGCTGCTTCAACCAGGCCTACAAGCTGACGCCGGACGTCTTCGCCTGCTGGCTGCGGCTGCTCAAAGGCAGCCCGGGCAGCGTGCTGTGGCTGCTCGAAGACCATCCGCTGACGATGCAGAACCTGCGCGCGGCGGCGGCGGCGCAGGGCGTGGACGGCGCGCGGCTCGTGTTCGGGCCCAAGCTGCCCTTGCACGAGCACCTCGCGCGCTACCGTACCGCCGACCTCGCCCTCGATACCTTTCCCTACACCTCGCACACCACCGCGAGCGATGCCCTGTGGGCCGGCTGCCCGCTGGTGGCACTCACCGGCAGCACCTTCGCCTCGCGCGTCTCCGGCAGCATCCTCACCGCCGGCGGCCTGCCCGAACTCATCACCGGCAGCCTGCCGGCGTACGAAGCCCTGGCGGCGGCCCTCGCGGCCGATCCCGCCCGGCGCGCCGCGCTGCGCGCGCAACTCGACCGCGCGCGGGACACGACACCGCTATTCGACACCGCGGCCTTCACGCGGGCGCTGGAGGAGTTGTATGGGGAGATATCCAGCCGTTGAAGGCGTCTGTGGCCCTGTCTCCAGAGCCCCGCGCCGTGCGCGGGGCTCACCACTTCCGCGAGCGGACTCCTTTGGCGATAATTCGCTTTACGCTGTCTGGTTCCCGCCCCAAGGCCGCTTGGGCTGGCCATACGCGCAACTGCGGTGAGCCTCTTCCCCATCTCAATTTCCTTGACCGCGCCGTCTTCCCCGGCGCCGCGCATGCGCGACCGTCCTCCGAGCACGCCGTCTGATGAAACACACTGAAGCCATGGGAGAAATCACCGTTGCCATGGTGGATGGCGTCAAAGTCGTTGTCCCAGACGATCTCAAGCTCATCACCCCTTACGTCCTGCAGGAACAGGGCGACTGGTTCGAAGATGAAATCCGCTTGGTACGCAAGCTGGCAGGGCCGGGTTTCCGTGCGCTCGACATCGGCGCCAACTTCGGTGTCTATGCCCTCAGCATGGCGCGTAGTGCTGGGCCGGACGGACGCGTGTGGGCAGTCGAACCGGCCGCGGATGTCTTAGGCTGCCTTGCGCGCAGCATCGCCGCCAATGGGTTCACCAATGTCGAGCTCCTGCCCTTTGCGCTGTCGCGAACGGAGGGCTCGGGGACGCTCGGTGGCGCCGCGAGCCCGGAGCTGCGCCGGCTGCAAGCTGCGCCGGCGGGCGGGCAGCGGGTGGACGTCCGCACGCTCGACCACATGGCCGCGGAACACGGCATCGAACGCGTGGACTTCGTGAAGATCGACGCCGAAGGCGAAGAGGTCAACGTGCTGGAAGGCGGCGCGCAGTTCTTCGCGCGCGAATCGCCGTTGGTGATGCTGGAGCTGAAAACCGAGGCCGCGGTCGACACGAACGTCATGGCACCGCTCGCCCGGATGGGGTACGCCTGCTACCGTCTGCTGCCCGGGCTGAACGTGCTCGTGCCGTTCGCCGCGGATGAGACGCCGGATCGCTATATGCTCAACGCGTTTGCCGCCAAGCCGGATCGCGCGCGCGCGCTGCAGGCCGCCGGACTGCTGGCGCTTGCGCCGGACAGCGCCACCCCCACGCCCGCATCACTCGCGATTGACTGGTTGCTCGACCGACCGTTTGCAGCAGCGCTGGCCGGCCGCTGGCGGCAATGGCTTGCCGACAGCACGACGCAGGACAGCGCACGCGAATACGTGTCCGGTCTGGCGAGCTTCTGTGCCGCGTGCGATCCCACCGCGCTGCCGGAGGTGCGAGCGGCGGCGCTGGAGCGCGCCTACCGGGTCCTCGCGGCGCTCGTGCGCCAGACGCCGTCCCTCACCCATCTCGCCTCTTTCATCCGCATCGCCGCGGCAATGGGTCGGCGGGGCGAGGCCGTCGATACCGCCTCTCGCCTGCTCAACGACCTGTTGCGCAGCCGACCCGCCGACCCGCTGCGCGTCCCCTGCCTGGCGCCCGGCGCCACGCATGACACGATCGCGCCGCAGGACGACGACGCCGCGTGGCTGCTGTGGGCGGTGATCGAGTATCTCGAGGGCGCACGCGGCTACTCGAGCTACTACTTTCCGAAGCTGATCATTGAAGATCTGAAGAAAACACCCGACCCACGCTTCGTCAGCGTCGCCTTCCTGCAGCGGGTCGCAGTCGTGCAGCGGCGTGCGTCCAGGCCGCTGCCACCGGACAGCGGCGTCACGCGCGAATCGCTGCGCGAGCAGGCGACGGCGCTGGCGCAGCAGGAGCGCTTTGCCGAAGCGCGCGATCTGCTGCTCGCGCAGCCCGCAATGATCGCGCAGGATGTGCATGCCAACACGCTGCTCGGCCATGTCGCCCGCATGGCCGGTGACGGCACGGTTGCAAGACAAGCCTATGCGACCGCACTGGCGCTGAATCCGGCACACGCGGACGCAAGCATTGGTCTCGCGCTGCTCCTGATGTCCGGACATGATTATCCGGCCGCCCGCCGCGCGCTTGAAGCGGTTACACCCGCGCAGCCGGAGTACCTGCGCGCCCGCGCCACTCTCGCCAAAGTCGCGCACGACCTTGGCGAGCATCAGGCCGCGCTCGACATTCTGGACGACACCCTCCGGCGGGCGCCGGACAACCCGGAGATGCGCCTCGCCCGCGCGGCCGTCCTGTTTGCCGTGGGCCGCACGGCGGAGTCGCTGCAGGCCTACACCGCAACCTTGCGGCGTGCGCCGGACCCGGCCTCCCTCACCCTCGCGCTGGCGAAGCAAAGGGAGGACGAAGGCGATCACCCGCAGGCCCGGCTGATCGTGAAGGCGGGCCGTGCGCTCGCACCGCGCAGCGCCCCCCTGATGGTGCGGGCGGCCAGCCTCGCGATCGACCTCGGCGACATCGACGACGCCCGCCGCCTGATCGACCTCGCGCAGTCGTTGACGCCGGCGGACGCACAACTCTGGCATGCGCGCGGGCTGGCGAGCGGCTACGAGGGCGACTACCGGCAGGCGCAGGAAGAACTGCGGAAAGCCCTGCAGATGGATCCCGCGGAAGCCGGCAAGGCATGGAGCAACCTAGGCTGGCTGCACCTCACGTTCGGTCAGCATGCGGCTGCGACGGAGGCCTACCTCCGCGCGGTCGGCCCGGGCAACGTGGTCGTTCCTGAGCTGCAATCGTCCTTCCTGATGAGCCTGCGCTGCTGGCCGGCGCACCCGGCCGATCAGACGTTCGAGATTTTCCGGCAATGGGGCGCGCGGGCGGAGGCTGCCGTAAGCAAGCTGCGCGCCGACCGCCGCGCGCTCCGGCCACCGACCGGACGGAGCCGCATCCGCGTCGGCTACCTGTCAGGCGATTTCCGCGAGCATTCGGTCATGTACTTTCTCGAACCCGTGCTGGCCCACCACGATCGGCAGCGGTTCGAGATCTACGGCTACCACCTGGGGCGCAAGCAGGACGCCGTCACCGCGCGGGTCAAGACCCATGCCGACCACTGGCGCAACGTGTTCGGAATGGATCTCTCGGCCATGCTGCAGCTCGTCCGCAACGACGAGCTCGACATCCTGATCGATCTTGCCGGGCATATGCAGGGCAATCACCTGGCCTTGTTCGCGGCACGCGCCGCCTTTGTGCAAGGCACCTGGCTGGGGTGTCCGGGGACGACCGGACTCAGCCAGATGGATTTCAGGTTCGTGGACGCGCTGACCGACCCGCCGGGCGCGAGCGACCGATGGCATACCGAAACCCTCGTGCGCCTGCCGCGCGTGTTCTGCGTCTACGCACCGCCTATCGGAGACATCGCGCCTGCTGCGCCACCCTCGCGGGCGGCAGGACACATTACCTTCTGCAGCTTCAACAACACCACCAAGCTGTCCGATGTCACGCTTGAGGCGTGGGGCCAGGTACTGCAGGCGGTGCCCGGGTCCCGCCTGCTGCTCAAGGGCACGGGCCTTGAACGCCCGCGCATGCAGGCGACCTGGCGCGAACGTCTGGCCACATTCGGCATCGCACCCGAACGCGTCGAGTTCGCCGGGAAAGCCGGCACCACGCTGCAGCATCTGGCGGACTACGCCCGTATCGACATCGCGCTCGACACCACTCCCTACAACGGCGTGACCACCACCTGTGAAGCCTTGTGGATGGGCGTGCCCGTCGTCACCTTCTGGGGAGAGGAACACGCAGGCCGCGTCGCCGGCGACCTGTTGACCGTCATCGGCCACGGCGATCTGGTCGGCCAGAACGCCGCGGACTTCGTGCGCATCGCACGCGACCTCGCGGGCGACCAGGAACGGCTGGCCCGCCTGCGCGCCGGGCTGCGCGCGGCCATGCAAGCTTCTCCGCTCATGGATTACCGCACCTTTACCCGCGAGGTGGAGGCGGCCTACGAAAGAGTGCTGGCGGACACCCGGGCGGCGCTGAACTGACCGTCCTCGCGTGTCTCCGGGCATTCTCACGCCCGCTCCCGCTTGCCCCCACCCCAGCCCTCCCTTGCGC
>CAZXNF010000155.1:0-7944 GCA_964641785.1 uncultured Streptomycetaceae bacterium
ATGCTGAACGCCGCCACCTCGGCCAGCGGCAATTCCGGCGGGGCGGCCAGCGCGTCCGCCGTGCCGGCCGGAAAGGCGATGCCGCGCGGGAAGTAGTCGAACAGGAAACGGCCGTAGTGGTAATCGAAGGGCGAACCGAGTGCACCGCAGCGTTCAAACAGGCGCGCCGGCGTCAGCTTGAGACTGTCGCAGGCGGCCTCGAGGGCCTTCCACTCCAGCGTGTTCTTGTCGGGCTTGTAGAGCAGCGTCTGCTTGAGCGGTTCGAAAGCGGCCGGGAAGCGCCCCGCAATCAGTTCGGCGACCCAGGTGTCCTTCTGTTCGGCCTGCAGGCGCTTCTTCTCGACGCTCGCGAGCGCCGCCTTCAGCGCGGCCTCGGGTGCCGCCTTGTAACGGCCCTTGCCGCGCTTGTAGAAGTACATGGGCGCGCCGTGCAGCCGGAACAGCAGTGCCGCCGACTCCAGCGCGTTCGCCGGATGCCCGTAGTAGTCGCGGGCCAGCGTGTCGAAGTTGAATTCTTCCGCGCCACAGCACTCCCAGAGGAAGTCCACATCAATCGCCGCGGCGCCCGCCTGCGCCCGCGCGAGAAACTCGCCCGCCGCGGGTGCATCGAAGCGCAGCAACGCGTTCGCCGCCTTGATCTTGGAGCGCTTGCCATGCGGCGACTCGACGTGCAGCGACGCGGTCTGGTCGGCAAGGATGCTGCCGGCCTTGAAGTCGCCGTCTTCTTCGTAGAACACATTCATGGGGCGGAAACGGCACGCCGCACGAAGGGCGCGAACCGGGGTTGGAGCGGGACGCGGATTATAGCTGCGGGGACGGCGCCAGACCGCAGAAGCCGAACACCGCCGGCAGGTGCGCGCCGAAGTCGCGGAAGGCGTGATCACCGCCCTCGATCACGAGCTGCGGCGATCCCCGGTACCTGGCGACCGCCTGCCGGTAATCCAGCACTTCGTCGCCGGTGGTGGCCAGCAGAAAGTAGCGTTCCGGCCGCGTGAGCGTGGCGACGTCCAGCGTACGCAGCGCATCGACATCCGCCTGCGTGAGTTCGTAGGCGTCCCCGGTATGGAAGTTCTGCTGCGGCCCGAGGTGGTCCGCCAGCAGTTCGTACGGCCGCACCGCGGGATTCACCAGTACCGCCGTCAGCCCGAAGCGCTCCGCGAGGTGTGTCGCGTAGTAGCCGCCGAGCGAGCTGCCGATCAGCGCCGTCGCGCCCAGTTGTTCGATCGCGGCGGTCGCCAGCGCGATCGCCGCCGCCGGCTGAGGCGGCAGCGCGGGGCAGGCGTAATCGGCGGCGTTTCCACTCGCGGCCATTGCGTCCGCCACCAGACGCGCCTTGAAGGACTGCGGTGAACTGTTGAAGCCGTGGAGATAGACGATGCGGGCGCCCATGGCGGTCACAGCCGGTCCAGGCGGGCGCCGCATTTGACGAACACCGTGATGCCGTCCGCGCGCATGGTGGCCGCCAGTTTGGCGATGCCGCCGCGCTTCCAGGCGTCGGCATGGTCGCTGCTGACGTTCAGCACGATGTCCTTGCCGCCGTTGGTGGTATCGATCACCACCCGCGAGAGGTCAGGCCGCAGTTCGGGCGGCAGCGGATTGGCGCCGCTCTGGGTCTGCAGCCACACGCAGGAGAAGGTCCGGCACGACTGCGGGCGCGTGTCGTAGATGCGGCAGCCGGCGCCGACGGTGCAGTGCGGGCACCAGGCGTTGTCCGGCTTGTCCAGCTCGCGCACCTGCATGATCTTGCAGCAGGCCGTGCAGCCGTCACAGCCCGCCATGGCGTCCGTCCTGTCGTCGTCCGGGTTTCATCGCTCGAAAACGCTTCCGCCGCCGCACGCGGCACTTGAAGGAAAGTGCCGCGAGAGTACATCATCCGCCCACCCCCGCGCCCGACGACGCCCATCCGGCGGCGGCGTCCCGCGGTCCGCACCGGAAACCGATGCACCACCGCCGTCACCGCCCGTCGTTCGCCCGGGAAATCCTCGCCGCCGGCGCCCTTGCGTCCGTGCTCTCCGCGGGTCCCGCCGCGGCGCAGACCGAGTCCACGCCAAAGTATCCCGTCCGGGCGCTGCGCATGATCGTGGCGACGCCGTCCGGCACGGCGACGGACTTCTTCGCCCGCGTGCTGGGCGAGGAACTCGCTGCCGTCTACCAGAAGCGCATCATCGTCAACAACCGCTCGGGGGCCGGAGGCCTCATCGGCAATACCCTGTTATCGCAGGCGCCGCCGGACGGTTACACGCTCGGCATGGTCAGCATCACGCGGCTGGTCACCGAAATCATCCGCGACGTTCCGCCCTACCGGGCGCTGGACGACGCCGCGGCCGTCATGCAGGTCGCCTCCATCGGCAACGTGCTCGCCGTGCCGCCCGCGGTGCAGTCGCGCAAGGTGTCCGAGCTCATCGCCTACGCGCGGGGCCGCCCCGGCGAGCTCAATTACGCCTCCATCGGCATCGGCCATTCCACGCACATTTCCGCCGCGCTATTCTCCCGCGCGACCGGCATCAATGCCGTCCACGTGCCGTTCCGGGCGCTCAATGAGGCCTTCATCGAGATGCTGCTCGGACGAGTGCATTACTGCCTGTTCACGCTGCCGTCGGCCATGCCCATGCTGCGCGAAGGCAAGCTGCGGCCGCTCGCCATCACCAGCGCCACGCGCAGCGCCGTGTTGCCGGACGTGCCGACGATGGTAGAGGCCGGCGTCCCGGAAGCGCAGTTCGACAACTGGTCAGGCGTCATCGTGCCGGCGGGCACGCCGCGACGCCTGATCGAACAACTGCACGGCGATCTGTCGCGCGCGCTGCAGCGGCCCAACGTGCGCGAACTGTTCGCCCGGCAGGGCGCCACGCCGACACCGGACAGCACGCCGGGCGAATTCAGCGCGCTGATGCAGTACGACTACGCGCGCTACCGGACGATCATCCAAAAGGCGCAGATCAAGGTGGAGTAAACGCCGCGGCCGCTTCCTGAACGGAAGCAGCACGCATCAACGAATACGGGTCTGGAGGTACTTTCATGCGATCGATACTGTTTTCTCTGATGCTGGCCGGCACGCTGGCGGCCGGGCAGGCCCACGCACAAGGGCGTCCGGTGCGCCTGATCGTGCCTTTCCCGCCGGGACCGGGCGTCGATCTCATCGCACGGTCGGTGTCGGGAAAACTCTCCGAAATCCTCGGGCAGCAGGTGGTCGTCGACAACCGGCCCGGCGCCGGCTCCGTCATCGGGGCCGACCTCGCGGCGAAGGCGCCACCGGACGGCAACACGCTCCTGTTCGTCAATCTCGGCTACGCCATCAACGCGGCGATCATGCCCAAGCTGCCCTTCGACCCGCTGCGCGACCTCGCACCCGTCACCGTGGTGGCGACGCAGCCGCACATCCTCGTCGTCAACCCGGCAGTGCCGGTCAAGACGGTGCGCGACCTGATCACGCTGGCCGGCGCCAAGCCGGGCCAGATCACCTACGCGTCGGCCGGCACTGGCACCGGCCCGCAGCTCATCGCCGAAATGTTCTCCAACATGACCGGCGTGCGCATGAACCACATTCCCTACAAGGGCGCGAACCCCGCATTGGTCGACGTGATCGGCGGCCACGCGCAGATCATGTTCGCCACGCTGGTGTCGGCGCTGCCGCACGTGCAGTCGGCGCGGCTGCGCGCCGTCGCCGTCACCTCGGCCAAGCGCAGCCGTCACGTGCCCGACGTGCCGACCATGATCGAGTCCGGCGTGCCCAACTTCGAGGCCCTGGGCTGGTACATGGTACTGGCGCCGGCGCGCACGCCCGCGCCCATCATGGCGCGCATCCAGGCCGCGGTGGCCGGCGCGCTGGCGGACCCGACCGTGCGCGAGCGCCTGAGCGGCGACGGCGCCGAGATTGTCGCCAATCGCCCGGACGAAGCGGCACGCTTCCTGCAGGCCGAAATCGCGCGCTGGGGAGCGGTCGTGAAAGCGGCCGGCCTCAAGCTACAGTAAGGCCACGATGCACGGGAAGATCCTGTCGCAGGTCACGGTCATCGACATGACCGAAGGCGTGGCCGGGCCGTACGCCGCCACGCTGCTGGGCGACATGGGCGCGCGCGTCATCAAGGTCGAGCGGCAGGAAGGCGACTGGCAGCGCAGCGCTGGCAAGGGCGGCGCGCAGTTCATCGCGCTCAACCGCAACAAGCGCGACATCGGCGTCGACCTCGGCACAGCGGACGGCCGCCGCATCGTCGAGCGGCTCGTGTCCAGAGCCGACGTCGTGTTGTCGAACTATCGCGCCGGGGTCATGGCGAAGCTGGGCTTCGGCTACGCGCGCTGCAAGGAACTGCGGCCCGACATCATCTACTGCACGATCTCCGGCTTCGGGCAGGACGGCGCCTACGCGCAACTGCCCGCGAGCGACACCATCCTGCAGGCGATCAGCGGCGTGATGAACGTGGTGGGCGAGGCCGATGGTCCGCCGCTGCGCGTCGGCTTCCCGCTGATCGACATGACGGCTGCCAACTACGCCGTACAGTCTGTGCTGCTCGCGCTCTACGGGCGGTTAAGCGGACAGGGCGGTGCCAACATCGACGTGAGCCTGATGGCCGCAGCGGCAGCGCTGATGCCCGGCAGCTTCACCGACTACCTGGCGAGCGGCGCGCTGCCGGCGCGTCAGGGCAACCAGAACACCCTGCTGGCACCCGCGGGTGCGTATCAAGTCGCCGGCGGGCGCTTCATTGCCATCGCCGTGCTGCGCGATTCGCACTGGAAGAAGTTCTGCACGGCCATCGCCCGCGACGATCTGGCCGCTGACGTGCGCTTTGCCACCAACGGGCAACGCCTGCAGCACCGCGCCGAACTCGACGCCATCATCGTGCCGCTGCTGGCGGCACAGCCGGCGGATGTCTGGATCGAAAAGCTGCGCGCGGCGGACATCCTGTGCGGGCCGATCAACTCGGTGGCCGACGTCCTCGCCGACCCCGCGCTCGCCGCCTGCCTGCCGTTGATCGACACCGGACTCCCCGGCGCGCCGCGGACCCTGGGTGCGCCCATCCGCTACAACGGCGAGTTCTTCACGGCCGACCGGCCGCCGCCCGCCAAGGGGCAGCACACGCGCGAAGTACTCGCCGAGTTCGGCTTTACGGCGGAAGAGATCGAAGCGTTTCTGGGTGCGGGCAGTGCGTTCACGACGAAGGCCGGCTAACCACAAGCGGACGCTCAGTCCGGCAGTTGCAGCAGCTTCAGGCGGGCCGACGCGCCGCTCTTGATCGTCACCTCGGCACGGCGCACCCCGAAGTGCTGCGCCACCAGCCGGATCAGTTCTTCGTTCGCCTTGCCGTCCACCGGCGGCGCTTTCAGGCGGGCAAGCCAGGTGCCGTCCGGTTGCGCTTCCAGCACAGATACCCGCGCGTTGGGTTTGACCTTGACCCGCACCGTTCTCACGCAGTCACTTTCCTCCTTCCCCTGCCTTCTGCGGGCAAAGGACGGGATGGGCAATCTCGTATCACGCAGTCATTTCTCACCTTCCCCTGTTTACGGGGGAAGGCTGGGATGGGGGCACCAACAGCGACCCTCAGCCTCTGACCGCCGTCACCGTGATCTCCACCAGCGCGCCACCTTCGAGCGCCACGCCGAGACAAGCGCGCTGCGGCCAGTGCTCGGGATCGTCGCCCAGCCACTCGTTCCACACGGCGTCCATCGCGGCCTTGTATTTCAGGTCCGCGACGTAGACCTGCGCCGACACGATGCGGTGCTTGTGTGCACCCATCCTGACGAGGTTCTTCTCGATGGTGGCGAGCGTCTGTCGCGTCTGCCCGGTGATGTCGAGCGTAACGTCATCCGCCGTGGCCACGGCCCAGACGAGATCCTTGTACGCGGATGCACGGTTGCGGCCGCGGGCCTTGCCTCTGAGACGTTCGATCATGGCGGGTCCTGTAGGAGGGGGATGAACTACTTTTTGATCTTGAGACTCTCGATGCGCAGCTTCTCTTCCGTCCGGATCCGGGTCAGCATCGCCGCATCCGGATCCTTCCAGGCGCCTCCCGCCGCACGCGCCATGAAGGCGGCCGCGCGCGAGAATTCCTCTAGCGTGAGCGCGGCGTTGCCGCCCTTCGGCGGCATGGCGCGCACCCCCACCCACGCGTGCGCCGTCAGCACGTGCTGGCCTTCCTTGATCAGTGGCCCCCAGATGGTCTTGTCGCCGAACTTTGGCGCGTTCGCCACTCCGGTCGCGTGGCAAACCGAGCACGTCTCCTTGTAGACATTCTCACCGGACTTCGGCGTCTGCGCGTGGAGTCCGCCGGTACTCAGCGCGAACACGGACGACAGGGCCACCGTCAACAACGGCGAGCAGGCGCGGGCAGCAAATCGCATGGGGAAACCTTCAGTGTGGGTCAACGTTCCGATCGCCCCACTTTACTTGAACGGCCGGCGCCGGAGTAGCTTGGCGTCGCGCCGCCTCACGACAACCGCCTTCAGCGCGACACTGCGCCGACGGGTACGCTCCACGCTCATTCCGGCTGGATGCCCGCGTCCTTGACGATGCGCCGGAACTTGGCGATGTCATCCGCAATCGCGCGGCCGAACGCCGGCGGCGTCGAGCCGACCGGGATGAAGCCCTGGCGGCCATAACTGTCCCGGATCTCGGCCGACTGCATCATGCGCGCCAGCTCGGCGCTGAGTATGGCGACGATCGGTCGCGGCGTTTGCGCCGGCGCCAGCACGCCGTACCAGGCGGCCATGTCGTAGCCCGGCAGGCTCTCGGTGATCGCCGGGACGTCGGGCAATTGAGCCACCCGCCGCGTGGTGGTGACGCCCATGGCCCGCAGCCGGCCGTCCTTGAGATACGGCAACGCGACGCCGACCGAAAACAGCATCATGTTGACGCGGCCCGCCATCAGATCGACCAGCGCCGGGCCGACGCCCTTATACGGCACGCGCAGGATGTCGGCGCCCGCCATGCTCTTCAACTGCTCCATCATCAGCTCGTTGAAGCCACCCACCGTGCCGTAGTTGAGCGCGCCCGGTTTGGTTTTGGCCAGCGCGAGCAGCTCGCGCAGCGTGGCCGCCGGCACCTTCGGACTCATCGTCAGCACGAAAGGGGCGTGGATCAACTGGGTCACCGGTGCGAAATCCTTCTGCAGGTCGAACGGCAGCCGCGCTCCCATGGCGACGTTCGCCGCGTTGCTGGTGGTGGCGAGCAGCAGGGTGTAGCCATCGGGCGCCGCCTTCGCCACCAGCTCCGTGCCGATGGTGCCGCCCGCGCCACCGCGGTTGTCGATCACCACCGGCTGACCCCAGGCTTCGGTCAGCTTCTGCGCCACGGAGCGGGCGACGATGTCAGTCGCCCCGCCCGGGCCGAAGGGAACGATGAACCGTATCGGCCGCTCTGGGTACTCCGCCAGCGCGGCGCCGGTGGAGAGCAGGCAGGAGAGCGCGCAGCCGACGAACGACAATAGTCCGGGCGCGCGATGCACGCGCGTTTCAGCCTGCCGGCGTTTCAGCATCATCACAGTCCGGTTCCTCTCACAGCCACCGCAGCACCGCCTCCGGCCACAGGCCCAGCAGCAACAGCGCCGCCCCGGCGGAGACCGCGGAGGCGAAGAACATCCAGAACTGGACGGGTTGGGTGGTTCGACCTATATGGTCGATCTGACCGTCGTCCGTCCTTGAAGACACCCCGGAGCAGGCACAACAGCGCGTAGCCGAGAAAGCCCGTCCCGACGACAAAGGCAATGATTCTGAACGCGGTCATGTTCTCAGGTCATTCCTCGCCGGCAATAAGTAAGCGCGTGTCTGACACGAATGGCGCTTACTTAGAACTTTTTCGCAAATCCCCTCCCTTGCGCGCTGCGCGGGGGAGAGTTAGGGAGGGGGGCAAAATCGCACGCCCCCATCCTAGCCTTCCCTCGCTTGCGTGGGGAAGGCCAGGATGGGCAGTCGATCATCACGCAGTCATCTTTCTCCTTCCCCTGCTTGCGGGGG
>CAZXNF010000156.1:0-834 GCA_964641785.1 uncultured Streptomycetaceae bacterium
GGGGCAGACTGGAAACGCGGGAGACCGGATGCTACGCCACGGCAGGCGCGGCGTCGTCTTTGCTGCCGTTGTCACCGGCATGCGCGGCGACCGCAAAAAAAAACGAGCGCGGTAAACCGCGCTCGAAAGTACCAAAGGAGGAGGATGAAAACCCGAAGTTTTTAGGCTCCAGGCTCTCGGGTTTCTATAAAGCACTTCGCGTGCCAGCCCGGCTTTCTTCGAAAAACCATCACCTAAGGAACCTCTGAATAACCCCGTCACACCAGCGAAAGCTGGTGCCCATTGCATTGATTTCACTGGATTCCAGCTTTCGCTGGAATGACGGAAGTAGCGTTTTTCAGCGTTTGCTTGGCCGAGCGGGCACTGCGGCATCCGCACCAAAATCGCGCTCCCAGCCGGTGACCCCGCACCAAAGCGGCCCGCGCGCCGGGTCCGGGAACGCGCGCGAACTGTAAGGCTTTGTAAGTACCGTCAACACGCGCCGCAGCCCCGCCGTTCTTGGCCGTAACGCGCATCCCAGCGCGCTCGATCAAGGAGATTCGACATGAAGGTATCCGCTCGCACCCGCCGTCTGTCCACGCTGCTGGCGGTGACCGTCGCCAGCATTCCCTTTGCCGGCGCCGCGCCGACGGACTTCGTGGAAACCGCGCCCGTCATTTCGGCGACGCCCATCATCGAGCGCGTGTACGAACCGCGCCAGGAATGTTCGACGGACACATCCGCGACGGCCGCACCCGCCGCGCAGGGACCCGGCCGCTACGTCGCACCCGTCCTCGGCGCGGTGGTCGGCGGATTGCTCGGCAGCCTGGTGGGCAGCGGCAACGGTCGCGTCGC
>CAZXNF010000156.1:844-7929 GCA_964641785.1 uncultured Streptomycetaceae bacterium
CGCGGGGGCCGCGGGCGCTGCCATCGGGGCGATGGCCGGCAACGCGGTCGGCAGCGACTTTGGTTCCGGCAATAGCGCAAAACCCGTGCAGCGCTGCCGCACCGTCGATGCCGGCCGCGAGGTGGTCAAGGGCTACAACGTCGTCTACCGCTACCACGGCCGCGACGTGGCCACCACCCTGCCCTACGATCCCGGCCGCACCGTGCGCGTAGGCACCGGCATCCTCGACGACGGCACGGGCACCGCGGGAGACTATCGCGGCCCGCAGGACCGTGGCGACCAAGCTTACGGCCGGTACCCGGCGCCGCGCTACGACACGGCCGGGTCGACGATGTCGCCGAATACGCCTTACTACAGCTACTAGGACGTTGGCCGCCAAGAAACACGAGAGACGAGAGAGGAAAGATGAGAGGCGAAAAAGCGCGGCGGCTGGAGCTGGTTTTCCTTCTCTCGTCTCTCGTCTTTCGCGTTGCCTCAGCACCTTGGCGGCAAACCCGTCTTAATCAAACTCATTCGTCCGCGCGTAGCCGCTCATGCCCGTCATCACCCGCGCCACGCCGTAGAACAGCCACATCAGCACGCGCTTCGCCCACGACTGCTTGCGCCAGTCGCTGCGTTCCAGACGCGTGGCGCCTTCGCGAAGGGCACTATCGAGGCTCGCGTGCAGTTCTCCGGCGAAGCCGGCATCGTCCACCACGATATTGGCTTCGCGCGCGAGCAGCAGGCTGAAGGGGTCGATGTTGGAGGAGCCGACCGTGGCCCAGGTGCCGTCGATGACAGCCACCTTCGCGTGCAGGAAGCTCTTGCGGTACTCGTGGATCTCGATGCCCCAGCGCAGGAAAGTGCCGTATAGCGCGCGCGAGGCGTAGTGCATGATCAGATATTCGATGCGGCCCTGCAGCAGCAGCACCACACGCACGCCGCGTCTGGCCGCCTCGCGCAGCGCGCGCCGGAAGTGCCGCCCCGGAAAGAAGTACGCGCAGGCGATCACGATCTCGCGCTGCGCGCCGGCGATGGCTGCCAGGTAAGCGTCTTCGATGTCGCTGCGATGACGGAAGCTGTCGCGAACGACGAAGGCTGCGCGCTGGGTGCCCGCGGCTGCCGTGATCGGCGATGAGGTCGGTTCGTACGGCACACGCTTGCCGAGTTGCGTCCACAGCACCACCTGCCACAGCCGCACTACCTCGGCGTGCATGTCCGCGAGCAGCGGCCCTTCGACGCGCACCGCGTAGTCGTAGCGCGGCGGAACCTGCCGCGGCGTTTCCATGTCGTCGATCACGTTGATGCCGCCGACGAAGCCCACGCGCCCGTCGATCACGACCACCTTCCGGTGCATCCGGCGCAGCCGGGTACGGCGCAGCGTCAGTGGGGAAACCTTGGGCCGGAAAACAAAGGCGCGAACGCCGCCCTCCTTCAGTATCGGCAGCAGCTCGGGCCACGGATAGGAGTGCACGCCAAAACCGTCGATCAGGACGTGCACGGCGACGCCGCGCGACGCCGCTCGGATCAGCGCGGCAGCAACGCGGCGCCCCGTCGCGTCGTTGGCAAAGATGTAAGTTTCGAGGAAGACCTCCGTGGTGGCGGCGTCGAGCGCGGCCTCCAGCGCGGGAAAGTAATCGGTGCCGTTCGTGAGCAGCGTCAGCCGGTTGCCCGGCACGGTGACGAGCCCGGGCCCGGGCTTCACAGGCGTACGAGCGTGGAGGCGAGCGCCGCGTGATCCGACATGCGCCCGCCGCGATGGACCTGCGCGGTCTTGACCCCGAAGCCGCGCACGTAGATGCGGTCCAGCCGCAGCAGCGGCAGCATCGCCGGAAAACTGCGCGCCGGCATGCCGCCCTGCGTCAGTTCGAACACCTCGTGCAGCCCGAGCGGGTGCGCGAGGTGGCGCGCCGCCTGCTCGCGCCAGTCGTTGAAATCGCCCGCCACCACCAGCGGCGCGTCCGGCGGCACCAGCCGCTCGATGCGCTCGCGCAGCGCCCACAACTGCCGGTTGCGGCCGCGGCCGAGCAGCGCGAGGTGGACGCAGACCGCATGCAGCAAGTGGTCCCAGCCCGGCACCGCGATTTCGCAGTGAAGCAGCCCACGGCTCTCGAAGCGGTGGGTGGACACGTCCTCGTTGTCCCAGCGCACGATCGGGTAGCGCGAGAGGATGGCGTTGCCGTGGTGGCCATGGTCGTAGGCGGCGTTCTGACCGTAGGCGTAGTCTTTCCACATGCTGTCGGCGAGAAATTCGTACTGCGGCGCTTCCGGCCAGGCCTTGAAGCGGGCGGCGCCGCGATGATGGAGGCCCTGCACCTCCTGCAGGAACACCAGATCGGCGTCGAGCGCGCGCAGGCGGTCGCGCAGCTCGTGGATGACCAGCCGGCCGTTAAAGAGCGAGAGGCCCTTGTGGATGTTGTAGGTGGCGACGCGCAGGGTGTTGGTCATCGGGGAGCGGGATCCGTTGCTCCGGAGGATACCGCCGCTGCGTGGCGTTTGTGCATCTCCCCGGGGAGCGCCTCGAGCTGGCGCCGCACACCCCGGCGCATGAAGGCGGTTCCGATCAGCAGCGGCTCGCCCGCAGCGCTGACCACGCGGCTGGTCTCCAGATCGGGAACGAATTCGGTCAGGCGGTCGTAATCGGTCAACACGGCCCAGGCGGTGGCGGCATCGGCCGCTACGGTAGACGCGGCGCCGACCCGGAACACGCCCACCTGAACCTGCACCTGCACATCGGGGGTATCAGCCGCAGCGGCAGGGGCATGGAGGGCCCCGCACAACCCCAGGCAACCCGCGGCGACCGCGAGGTGCATGCCCCCCATCGCCGCCGTGTTGATCCGGGCGCCTACAGCGCCAGCATGCGTTCGAGCGCCACACGCGCGAGTGCGGCGTCGCGTTCCGGCACGCGGATGCGGTTCACCACGCGCCCCGCCGCCAGGTTTTCCAGCGCCCACGCCAGATGCTGCGGGTCGATGCGCGCCATGGTCGAGCACATGCACACCGTGGGCGCCATGAACTGCACGGTCTTGCCCTGCGGCTTGAACTGCTCGGCGATGCGGTTGACGAGGTTCAGCTCGGTACCGACCAGCCAGCGGGTGCCCGGCGGGCTGGCGGCGATCGTCTTGATGATGAAGTCCGTCGAGCCGACGTAGTCCGAGAGCTTGCACACCTCGAAGTTGCACTCCGGGTGGCTGATCACCTGACCGCTCGGGTTCTGCGCGCGCCAGCGCAGGATGTGGTCGGCCTGGAACATCTGGTGCACGGAGCAATGCCCCTTCCACAGCAGGATCTTCGCCATCTTGATCTGCTGCGGCGTGAGGCCACCCATGGGCTCGTCCGGATCCCACACCAGCATTTCTGACAGCGGGATGTCCATCAGGTAGCCGGTCCAGCGGCCGAGGTGCTGATCGGGGAAGAACAGCGCTTTCTCGCGCCGCGCGAACGACCACTCGAGCACCTTGGTCGCGTTGGACGAGGTGCACACGACGCCGCCGTGCTCGCCGCAGAAGGCCTTCAGGTCGGCGGCGGAGTTGATGTAAGTGACGGGCGTGACATGCTCGTCGGGATCCAGCACCTCGGAAATCTCGCGCCACGCACGCTCGACCTTGGCGAGGTTCGCCATGTCGGCCATCGAACAGCCGGCCGACAGGTCCGGCAGGATCGCCACCTGCTCGGGCTTGGACAGGATGTCCGCCACTTCGGCCATGAAATGCACGCCGCAGAACACGATGTTCTGCGCTTCGGTCTGCGCGGCGAGCCGTGACAACTGCAGTGAATCGCCGGTGAGGTCGGCGTGCTTGTAGACGTCGGGCCGCTGGTAATGGTGACCGAGGATGACCGCACGGTCGCCGAGCTGCTGGCGCGCGGCGAGGATGCGGGCGTCGCAGGCCTTGTCAGCCAGCGGCTTGAAGCGGTCGAAAGCGATGGGGGCGGCGATGACTTCTGCCATGGCGGAATCCGTCCTCTCTGTCCTGATACGTTCTCAGCGCCCCCCTGCGGGGTGCGGAACATTACCACAATATGACAGCGTTTCCTGCCCGGGATTCCGGACTTGCGCCGGCGTAACCCGCCGCGCGGCGGGTATGCGTTCTTATATGACACCTCGGTTGGGCAAATCAAGTATCGCGTCGCGGTTGCTTGGAGAAAACACCGCTGCCGCCGCGCGGCACCAGGGCAGCCACTGGTAGGACAAATGCTCGGCGGGCGCGAGCGTGACCGGCTGCGGCGCCGGCAGTTCGAGGCTGAACACATGCTCGGTGTTGTGCGTGACGCCCTCCGGATACCGATGCCGCCAGTGCGGGTATATCTCATAGCGGTTGATCTTCCGCCAGTCGCGCACGGGATACAGCCAGGCGTCGAGCCCGGTTTCCTCGCGCACCTCGCGCAGCAGGGTGTCGCGCAACGTCTCGCCCGGATCCTGGCTGCCGGTCACGGACTGCCAGTAGCCCGGAAGATCGGCGCGTTCCAGCAACAGCACTTCGAAATCCGGCCCCGGCGCGTGGATCAGCGCCAGCACCGACACGGGAATCTTGTCGCCCACGAACGTCTCAGTCGAGCGACGCCAGCGCCGTGCCCGCGGCGGAGACGGGCTCCACCAGCACGATGAAGGCGCGCGCTTCGCCGCGCCACTCGCGCGCCGCGTCGGCGAGGATTTCCAGCGCGGTGGTCACCTCCTGTGCGGCCGCGTGCGCTAACGCGGCGCCACCGTGCCACCAGATCGCCGCGCCCGGCGCCACCATCCACGCCGGATCGCGCACGCACTCCGCGAGCGCGTCCCAGTTGCGACCGAAGTACGCGGGCAGCGCGAGCCTGCCCGCGCAGCGCGCGAGCAGGCTGTCCTTGTCGTGCACGTCCGCAAGGTCGAGGTCGTGCCAGCGCCAGCCGAGGCTGCGCGCGGCCAGGCGCGCGGGTCCCGCCAGACGCGGCGCGGCGTACAGGCCGTTGGTGGCCGCGGCAAGTCGCATGGCCCAGTCGCGTTTCATTCGCGGATCCTTTTGAACGAGCGGTAATGGTCGGCGGTGTAGTAGACCTCGCCGTGCGGACAGGGCTCGGTCCAGCGTTCCGGCGGCCGGCGTGTCGCCAAAGCGCGGTCACACCCGCCCGCGACAATGCGCCGCGCGCCGCGGTGCTGCACGCCGGGCGTAGTCACCGTGTACTCGCGATAGTAGCCGCGCGGCTGCGCGGGCAACTGCTGTTCGTAGTTGCCGAAGACCACGCCGTCGCGCGGGTAGGGAAAATGGCCGCCCTGCCGGATCAGCGCGAGCGTCTTGCGCGCCTCCAGCGACAGTTGATCGACGGCGATCCCCTCCGGCAGCGGCCCTCGCGCCTGCGCAACGGAAACCCCGGCGAGCAACAGACCGCAGGCCAAAACGGCCAGACCGCGCATCGCGGATGCTGCCACTGCGCTCACTCGGCCCGGATGCCGGTTTTTCGGATCACCTCGGCCCACTTCACCGACTCGGCGCTGATGAAACGGGCGAAGGCTTCCGGCGTGCTGCCGACGACCTCCGTGCCCTGCGTGGCCATCAGTTCTTTGGTTTCCGGCTGCTGCGCGATCTTCGCCAGCTCCGTGTACAGGCGCACGATGATGGGCCGCGGGGTTTTCGCCGGCACCAGAACGCCGTGCCACGACGAGGTTTCGAAACCCGCCACGCCGGCTTCCGCCACCGTCGGCAGCTCCGGCGCCGCGGGCGAACGCGTCGCGGCGGTGACGCCCAGCGCGCGCAGCTTGCCCGCCTTCACCTGCGGCAGCGCCGGCAGCAAGTTGACGAACATCATCTGCACCTGGCCCGCAAGGACATCGCCCATCGCCTGATTGCCGCCCTTGTACGGCACGTGCACGATCTCGATACCGGTGGCGAGCTTGAACAACTCGCCGGAGAAATGGTTGCCGGTGCCGACGCCGCCGGAAGCAAAGTTCAACTGCCCGGGTTTCGCCTTCGCCAGCGCCACCAGCTCCTTGACGTTGCGCGCAGGCAACGCGGCCATGACCACCAGCACGTACGGCGTGGCCGTCAGTTGCGACACCGGCGCGTAGTCGCGCGCCGGGTCGTACGGCAGCTTCGCATACAGGTGCGGGTTGATCGCCAGGTTGCCGACGGCGCCGAGCAGCAGCGTCTGGCCGTCCGGCAGCGCGCGCGCAGCCATTTCGCAGGCGACGATTCCCGCCGCGCCGCTGCGGTTGTCGGGCACCACCTGCTGGCCCAGCGCCTCGCCGAGCTTCTGCCCGAACTGGCGGGCGATGACGTCGGTCGGCCCGCCGGGCGGAAACGGCAGGATGAAGCGGATGGGCCGCTGTGGATACTGATCGGCGGCTGCCGCCATGACGGGCATCGTCCACGCGAGCATCGCCAGCAGGCCGATGGGGATTGGTCTGAACATCCTTATTCCTTGTTGTCAGTTAGCCGCGCACCCGCTTCATCACCGCATCCGGCGTACCGACGAGATTCATGTCAGCGAGCGTGGGCCCCGCGGCCCACGGATCCATGCCGAGCAGCGTGCCGAGGATCTCCGCCATCGCGCGATGCAGCGGCGCTTTGATGCCGGCTTGTTCGGCGAGCCACACCAGCGGCACGATCGCGTACGGCACGTCGATGGATTCCCAGTCGCGCCAGATGGTGGACGGATAGGCGCCCAGCCCCTGGTAGAACGTGCAGCCGCCGACGCCGTCGTAGGCGTTCTTGCCGGTGGTGCCGTAGTAGGTGTCGATATGCGCGGCGACCGGCTTGTGCCGCACGCCATAGGCCGCGCAGACCTTCGCGCGCTCGGCATCCAGCGCGTCGCCCAGCACGCCGGCACTGGGCACGTTGCACACGTTATAGAAACGCAGGCCCTCGCCCTTCAGTCCCGCCTGCTCGAACAGACCGATGCCGAGCAGGATCATCGCCGGATGCACCATCAGGTTCGCATTCTCCAGCCCCGTCTGCAGCACTGAGGGCGCCGCGCCGAAATCCGGGAACAGGGTCTTCAGGCGGGCGAGCGCGAAGTCGATGCGGGCGCCTGGCACTGTTGCGATTTCGATGCCGCGGCGCAGGGTCTTGGCGGTGACGACGGCGCCCGCGAGTCCCGCCGCGCTGGTCGGCGCAGCAGCTTCCGTGATCAGCACG
>CAZXNF010000157.1:0-1170 GCA_964641785.1 uncultured Streptomycetaceae bacterium
ACATGAACCTGTCCGGGCGCGCGGTCGGCGCGCTTGCCGGGTTCTACAAGATTGACGCGAAAGACATCCTCGTCGCCCACGATGAGCTCGACCTCCCGCCCGGGGGGGGCAAGCTCAAGTTCGGCGGCGGCATCTCCGGCCACAACGGCCTGCGCGACATCGTCGCGGTGCTGGGCACGCAGGACTTCTGGCGCCTGCGTCTGGGCATCGGCCACCCGCGCGAGAACGCGGCGAGCGAGCAGGAAGTCGTGGATTACGTGCTGCACGCCCCGCGCAAGGAAGAACAGGCCGCGATCGATGCGGCCATGGACAAAGCGCTGGAAGCCTGGCCCCTGCTTGCCGCGGGCCAGGCCGAGGCCGCAATGCTCAAGCTGCATACGAAGGCGTGATTGGAGATTCGGGATTGGAGATTTGAAACCTATGATTGCCCAGCGCCCGCACGAAAAGTTGAATGTTTGGCGGGAGTCCATGGCTTTGGCCGAGCTTGTATATCGCGCCAGCAGTGAGTTGCCTGCGACGGAAAGCTACGGGTTGATCGCTCAGATGCAAAGGGCCGCCGTGTCGATCCCGAGCAACATCGCAGAAGGCGCTGCGCGAGGCTCCCGCAAGGAATACATTCAGTTTCTGACCATCGCGCGCGGCTCCTTGAGCGAACTGGATACTCAATTGCAGTTGTCTTCCTCACTGGGTTTGATTAAAGACATTGCCGGTGTCAGGCAAAAAGTCGATCACGTATTCGGCTTGCTCAACGGATTGTTGAAATCCCTGCGGCAGACGCAATAGCGACGGTTTCAAATCCCCTAATCCCCAATCTCAAATCCCGGATCATGAAACCATGAGTCTCAAATGCGGCATCGTCGGCCTGCCCAATGTCGGCAAGTCCACCCTCTTCAACGCGCTGACCAAGGCCGGCATCGCGGCGGAGAACTATCCCTTCTGCACCATCGAGCCCAACGTCGGCATCGTCGAGATCCCGGACGCCCGGGTCAACGCGCTGGCCGCGCTTGCCAAGCCGGAGAAGGTGATTCCCGCCGTCACCGAGTTCGTGGATATCGCGGGCCTGGTGGCAGGGGCCTCCAAGGGCGAAGGCCTCGGCAACCAGTTCCTCGCCAACATCCGCGAGACGGACGCCATCGCCCACGTCGTGCGCTGTTTCGAGGACGAGAACGT
>CAZXNF010000157.1:1180-7914 GCA_964641785.1 uncultured Streptomycetaceae bacterium
CGAGAACGTCGTGCACGTCGCCGGCAAGATCGATCCGCTGTCGGACATCGACACCATCAACACCGAGCTTGCGCTGGCCGACCTCGCGAACGTCGAGAAACAGCTCGCCAAATCCACCAAGCTGGCGAAGTCCGGGACCGACAAGGAAGCGGTGCGGCTCATGGCCGTGCTCGAGAAGTGCCGGGCGGTGCTGAACGAGGCGAAGCCCGTGCGTTCGCTCAGCCTGTCCGCGGAGGAGGAGGCGCTGCTCAAGCCGTTCTGCCTCATCACCGCCAAGCCCGCCATGTACATCGCCAACGTCAAGGAGGGCGGTTTCGAGAACAACCCCCACCTGGAGGCGGTGCAGCAGCGCGCCGCCGCCGAGAAATCCCCGGTCGTTGCCGTGTGCGCCGCGATCGAAGCCGAGATCGCCGACATGAGCGACGAGGACAAGCTGGCTTTCCTCGCCGACATCGGCATGACGGAGCCGGGCCTCGACCGCGTCATCAAGGCGGGTTACACCCTCATGGGACTGCAGACCTACTTCACCGTGGGCCCCAAGGAAGTGCGGGCGTGGACCTTCCACCAGGGCTGGACGGCGCCGCAGACCGCGGGCGTCATTCATACGGATTTCGAGAAGGGCTTCATCCGCGCCGAGGTCACGGCCTACGACGACTACATCCAGTACAAGGGCGAGCATGGCGCGAAGGAGGCCGGCAAGCTGCGGCTGGAAGGCAAGGAATACATCGTGCAGGACGGCGATGTGATGCACTTCCGGTTCAACAACTGACGGTGGCGGACGCGTGAAGCGCGCCGCCCCGTCTGCGCCCGTAAGGAACGGACGCTGTTTGCGCCGTTCATCCGGCGCGGCGGCAGCCTGGCGCTCGCTGGAAGCGATCGTCGTGCCAGCGTAAGCTGGCATCCATTGAACGATGCAAGTAATCAGGGGCGATGGCCGCCGGTTGAGATGAGTGCAGGTACCTTACCACTGCTCGAAACGCCGGCGCTGGTCCTCGACCGGCCGAAGGTGCAGCGCAATCTCGCACGGATGCGCGGCAAACTCGCCGGACTCGGCGTCCCGCTGCGGCCGCACGTCAAGACGGCCAAGTGCATCGAAGTCGTGCGCATGGCGCTGGAAGATCGGCCGGGTCCGATCACCGTTTCCACGCTCAAAGAGGCTGAGCAGTTCTTCGCCCACGGCCTCACCGACATCCTCTACGCCGTGGGCATCGCGCCCGGCAAGCTCGACCACGTGGCCGATCTGCGCCGCCGTGGCGCGGACGTGAAGATCCTGCTCGACAACGTGGACGCCGCGCGGGCGGTGGCGGCCAAGGGGGAGGCGCTGGGCCTGCGTTTCCCTGCATTGATCGAGATCGACAGCGACGGCCACCGTTCCGGCGTGAAGCCCGGTGACGCCGCGCTCACCGACATCGGCCGCGTGCTGCAGGCGGGCAAGGGCGCCGAACTGCGCGGCGTGCTGACGCATGCGGGTGACTCTTACAACTGCGGCGATACCGCGGCGATCCGGGCGATGGCGGAGCGTGAGCGTCTGGCGGTCGTCGGCTGTGCCGGGCAGTTGCGCGCCGCCGGCCTGCCGTGCCCGGTCGTCAGCGTGGGTTCCACACCGACGGCCACCTTCGCCGAGCGCCTGGACGGTGTCACCGAGGTGCGCACCGGCGTCTACATGTTTTTTGACCTCGTCATGGCCGGCCTCGGCGTCTGCGCGGTGGACGACATCGCCGTGTCGGTGCTGACCAGCGTCATTGGCCACCAGCGCGACAAAGGCTGGATCATCACCGACGCCGGCTGGATGGCGCTGTCGCGCGACCGCGGCACCGCGGCGCAGACAATCGACCAAGGCTACGGCGTGGTGTGCGACGCGGACGGGCGCGTAATCGACGGCCTGCTCGTCGCCTCCACCAACCAGGAGCACGGCATCCTAGCCTACCGCGGCGGATCGGCCCCGGACTGGGCGCGTTTTCCGGTGGGCGCGCAACTGCGCGTGTTGCCCAATCACGCCTGCGCCACCAGCGCGCAGCACGACCGTTATCATGTGGTGGACGGCGACTCCCGTGTCGCTGCCACTTGGCCGCGCTTTAGCGGCTGGTAAATCCGGGCCGTGCTTTAGCGGCTGGTGACGCTTAGTTCCATCCAGAGGTTTTCATGACTGCCGCCAAACTGCTCAGACTGCCCGCCCTCGATCCCTCGGAAGTGACCTCGGCGACGAGTTCGAATTATCCGGACCCTTTCAAGCCCTTCGTCACCGGCCGCAACAAGCGGCGGCTGGGCGAAGTGCTGGGCCTGAACAACTTCGGCGTCAACCTGACTACGCTCAAGTCCGGCGCGCAATCGGCGCTACGCCACTGGCACAAGACGCAGGACGAGTTCATCTATGTGGTGAGCGGCGAGCTCACGCTGGTCACCAACGTGGGCGAGCAGATCCTGCACACGGGCATGTGCGCGGGCTTTCCGGCCGGTTTCATGGAAGGGCACTGCCTGATCAACCGCTCGAACGAGGACGCGTCCTACCTGGAAGTCGGCGACCGCACCGCCGACGATCACGTGGTCTACCCGGACGACGATCTGGTCGCCCGGCTGGTGGACGGCCAGTGGCGCTTCGAGCGCCGGGACGGCACGCAGTACTGACTACTGGCGCGGGGCCGGCGTGTAGGTGGCCGGGTTGCTCGGCCAGCGCAGATACTCGGTACGCAGGCCGCTGGCGGGGACGCTGAGCTTGCGCGTCACCGTCGCGCCCTCGTAGGTCGCCGCGACGGTGTAATTGCCCGTCGGCAGCTTCGCCAGAAACATCGGCCCGTCGGCCATCGCCTTGATGACCGGCTGCCCCTTGGCGTCCGTGACGCTCACGCCGACACCCGCGATGTAATTGCCCTCGATCAGCGTGAAGACGAGCTTGGTGTTGTATTGGCCTTCGAGCGACTTCATGCGGGCCAGGTCGGTGTCGCCCACGCCGCCGGAGACCCAGGACGACGCGGGACCCGCAGTGGCGACAGTTTGGGCAGCGGCATGGCCGGCGAAGCCCGCCAGCGCCAGGATGGCCATCACGCCCTTCCATTTCCGGTTTTTCATCGGTTTCTCCTCAGAGATGTACGTGAACGCGCAAGGTCTGGAATGTACGGCTGCCCGCATCCCAGCCTTGTCAGCGGGGTCGCCCGCACCATGTAGTCCTTCTCCGACACGGCAGGGCTGCGGACGGTTCCGGCGGGACGGTCACCGCATCGTACGCATAACCGTCACACAGGGGTAATACCTTCGGGCGCTGGGAGGGCTTGCCCATGCGAATCCTGTACGTGTCGGACGTGTATTTCCCCCGCGTCAACGGCGTTTCCACCTCCATCCAGACCTTCCGCCAGGAACTGGCGGCGCTGGGCCACGAGATCACGCTGATCGCGCCCGAGTACCCCGCGGGAGCCGGAACCGAAGACGGCGTCCTGCGCATCCCTTCGCGTTACCTGCCCTTCGATCCCGAAGACCGCTTCATGCGCCGCGGTGACATCAATCGCCGGTTGCCCGATCTGCGCGCGCAGGGTTTCGACATCGTCCACGTGCAAACGCCGTTCGTGGCGCACTACGCGGGCACGGCCATCGCGCGTGCGCTTGAGGTGCCCTGCGTGGAGACGTACCACACCTTCTTCGAGGAATACCTGTTCCATTACGTGCCCTTCGTGCCCAAGGCCTGGATGCGCCGCGCCGCGCGGCGCTTCTCGCGCGCGCAGTGCAACGCGGTGGATGGCGTGGTGGTGCCCTCGACCGCCATGCGCGACGTGCTGACGGGGTATGGCGTCACGTCCCGCATGGACATCATTCCGACTGGCCTGCGGCTGGCGGAGTTCGCGGACGGCGACGGCGCGCGCTTCCGTGCGCAACACGGCGTTCCGGCGGACCGTCCGGTGCTGGTGCACATCGGCCGCGTCGCCTTCGAAAAGAACATCGGTTTCGTGCTCGACTCGGTAGCGGCGGTCAAACTACGCGTGCCGGACGTGCTGCTGGTGATCGCGGGCGAGGGGCCGGCGGTGCCGAGCCTAAAGCGGCGCGCGGGCGAGCTCGGGCTTGCGCAGAACGTGCTGTTCGTCGGCTACCTCGCGCGCGGCGCGGCGCTGAACGACTGCTATCGCTCGGGCGACGCCTTTGTGTTCGCCTCGCGCACCGAAACCCAGGGCCTCGTGCTGCTGGAGGCGATGGCGCTGGGGGTGCCCGTGGTGTCGACGGCGATGATGGGCACGAAGGACATCCTGGCGCCCGCACGCGGCGCACGGGTCGTGCCGGAAGACGTGGGCGCTTTTGCGGACGCCTGTTGCGAGGTGCTGCAAGATCGTCCGCTGCGGGAGCGGCTCGGTCGCGAGGGAACTGCCTGCGCCCGAGACTGGGCGGCGCCCCAAATGGCGCAGCGCATGGCAGAATTCTATGGCAGCGTCATCGCGCAGCGGGCACTTCGACCCGTCGGCGGGCGCGCTTCCGAGGAGACTGCGCCATGGCCCGATCCTTCCCCTTCCGCCAGACCCCCGCCTTCACGCTAGGGTTTGCCCGTCTCCTCTGGTGCGCGAGCGCGCTGGGCGCGGTAATGCCCGCCAGCGCGGCGTATCCCGAGCGCCCGATCCGCATCGTGGTGCCGCTACCCGCCGGCACCGCGCCGGACATCTTTGCCCGGCATCTCGGGCAGAAGCTCTCGATCAGCTTCAAACAGCCGGTGATCATCGAAAACCGGCCGGGGGCCAACACCGTCATCGGCACCGGCGTCGTCGCCAAGGCCACGCCGGACGGCTACACGCTGCTCTACGCCTCCGTGCAGCACGTGATGCTGAAGCCGCTGCTGAAGGACCTGCCGTTCGACCCCGACGCCGATTTCGTGCCGGTCACCACCACCTCGGCAACACCCATGGTGCTGATCGTCCCCGCGGGTTCGCGTTTCGCTTCGGCCGGCGACCTCGTCGCCGCGGCGAAGGCGAAGCCGGGAGAGCTCAACTTCGCCACGCCGGGCATCGGAAGTCCGGCGCACCTCGCCGTACAAGGTTTCCTGTCGAGCACCGGCACCGCGGCGCGGCACATCCCCATGAAAGGTTCCACCGAAAGCGTGACCGCCGTGGCTGGCAATCAGGTGGATTACACGATTACCTCGATCACCAACGCGCTGCCGCTGATCCAGAGCGGCAAGTTGAAGCCGCTGGCGTTCCCGAGCGCGCAGCGCTTCGAGCGCTTGCCCGCGGTGCCGACGATGCGCGAAGCGGCCCCCCCCGGTTTCGTTTACGAGACCTGGGCCGCGCTGTTCGCGCCGGCGCGCACCCCGCGCGAAGTGCTCGCGCGGCTGAATGAAGAGATCGCCCGCTTCCTCAACGAGCCCGACACGCGCGAGTTCTGGGAGCGCAACGGCAGCCAGCCGCGGCCGCGTTCGCTGCAGGCGTCGCGGGAGTTCGTGCGGGAGGAGGCGCGTCAGGCGGTCGTGCTGGTCAAGGCCATCGGTGCGACGGCGCAATGATGGCCGCCGCTCCGGACGACCTGAAAGACTGCACCGCAGCGCAGGCGGCGCGCCTGGTTGCGGCCTTCGATGCCAGCGGCGTGCACCGCGCCTCCACCCCCGGCGACTTCGCGAGCGGCGCCTGGCTGTGCGACGAGGCCGCCCGCGCCAGGGCCGAGGTGTCGCGCATCCCCGTTCCGCTCGACTGCACGGTCGTGGACGAAGCCTTCCTCACCTGCGCCGGGCTGCGCATCGACGGCCTGCCGATGTTCGACACGCCGCCGACCGCTGCGGGCGGCCTGCGCGGCCGGCTCGTGCCCTGCGGGGCAGACGGCGAGATCGGCTACCTCGAAATGCCGCCCAACTCGGCCTCGATCAAGGGCCAGCGGCTCGAAATGATCCGGCGCGAGACGCGGCACGCGGCGCTGCTCGTCTCGACCCGGGTGACGGGCGAATCGCTGGCCCCCATCAACGCGCAGTTCTTTGCCGCGCCCTTCGGCCCACCGGTCCTGCAGGTGGCGGGCATGCACGCGGAGTTCCTGACCGCGCAGGCGCAGCAGGGCGCCGAAGTCACGCTCCTCAGCCGCCACCACCGCGAGTCCGCGCAGTCCTTCAACATCGCGGCGCGGGTCGGAGGCGCCTCTAGCGCAGCGCCCATCGTCCTGCTGACGCCGCGCACGGGCTGGTGGGAATCCACCGCCGAACGCTCGGGCGGCATCGTGGCGTGGCTCGCGGGGCTGGCGGCAGCCAGCGCACTTGCCCGCGCCGGGCGGCTCAAGCGCGAGGTGCGCGGCTATGCCACCTGCGGCCACGAACTCGGGCACGTGGGTCTCGAACACCTGATGGCCCGCGAGGACAAGCTGGTGGACACCGCCGCCTGCTGGCTGCACCTCGGCGCCAACCTCGGTACCGGCAGCAACGTCGCGATGACGGTGCGCACGGATGATGCCGCCGCGGCGGCAGCGATGCGGGCGCTGCTGGTGGCCGAAAGCTATCCGGCGGACGCCATCCGGCTCGAACCCGCCAGCACCTACTCCGGCGAAGGCCGCGATGTCGCCGCGCACGGCGGGCGCGTGCTGTCGCTCGCCGGCGCCAACGCGCACTTCCACGCGGCGAGCGATCGCTGGCCGGCGAATGTCAGCGCGGCGAACGTGGCGGCGATCGCGAGGGCGGTGGGGAAGTGGGTGGAGCAGCTGGCGGGGTGAGGCTGACGCTCGTGTGCGGTTACCAAACCATGCGATGCCGGATACAGGCTTCGTTGTCAGGCGGGACAGGACCTGTTTTC
>CAZXNF010000158.1:0-1698 GCA_964641785.1 uncultured Streptomycetaceae bacterium
TCGGGCGCGGGCAAGAGCACCCTGCTGAAGCTCCTGCCCGGCCTCGAACGGCCCAGCCAGGGCAGCATCGTGGTGAGCGGACAGAACGTCGGGCGGCTGAAGGCGCGGGCGCTGCCCTACCTGCGGCGCAACTTCGGCCTCGTGTTCGACGAGGTGAAGCTGCTCTACGACCGCACCGCCTTCGACAACGTCCTGCTGCCGCTCGACATCCTGGGTTTCGACCGCCGCGAGGCCGCGCGCCGCGTGCGAGCGGCACTCGACAAAGTAGGCCTGCTTTCCAGGGAACGCGCGAATCCGCTCGCGCTCTCCGGCGGCGAACAGAAGCGGCTGTCGATCGCGCGCGCGATCGTGCACCGGCCGGCGATCCTGCTGGCCGACGAGCCCACCGGCAATCTGGATGCCGAATACGCGCGCGGGATCGGCGAGCTGTTCCGGGCCTTCCACCAGGTCGGCGTGACGGTGGTGCTGGCCACGCATGACCGCGAGCTGGTTGCCCAGCTCGCGCCGCGCATCCTCGCGCTCGACCACGGCGCGCTCGCAGCATGAGGGCCTGGCTGATGCAGCACGCCCGCGCCGTGCATGGCACCCTGACCGCGTTCGCGCGCGCGCCGCTGGACACGCTCTTCAACGCGGTGGTGATCGCGCTTGCGCTCGCGCTGCCCGCCGCGCTGTGGCAAGTGGCCGGACATCTGCAGGGCGCGTCGCACCGCGCCGGCACGGCGCCGCAGCTCTCGGTCTTCATGGCGGTGGACGCCTCCCGCGACGATGCGCGTGCGATCGAGGCACGGCTCAAACAGGCGGTCGGCGTCGCGCGCGTCGAATTCGTGCCGCGCGAACAGGCGCTGGCCGAACTGCGCAAACAGGCCGGGCTCGAGGACGCGCTCGACAGCCTCGGCGGCAACCCGCTGCCGGACGCATTCATCGTGACGCTGGTCGATGCCGCGCCGGCAGGGCTGGAAACGCTGCGCGACGAATTCCGCAAGTGGCCGAGGGTCGCGCACGTGGCGCTGGACGCCCTGTGGGCGCGGCGGCTGGAGGCTGCCCTGCGCATCGCGCGCGGCGTTGCCGCCGGGCTGCTGGGGCTGCTCGGCCTCGCGCTGGTGGCGGCGACCTTCAACACCATCCGGCTGCAAATCCTCACCCGTCGTGACGAGATCGTGGTGCTGCAGGCGGTCGGCGCCACCGCCGGCTACGTGCGGCGGCCCTTTCTGTACTACGGCGCCCTGCTCGGCCTGACCGGCGGCGCGCTCGCCTGGCTGCTGCTGGCGGCGGCCACTTGGGCGGGCAATCAGGGCCTGGCGCCGCTGGCGGCCCTGTATGGAACGGAATGGCGGATGGACCCGCTCCCGGCCGGCCCGGCGGTCGCCCTGCTCGGCACGGCCGTGCTGCTGGGCTGGCTCGGCGCCTGGCTCTCGGTCCGTCGGCACCTGCAACGCGATCTCAGCCAGTAGCGTCTGCTACCTGCTGATAATAAAGAATAATTCCCCTATACCCGAGCGCTCCTGTCAGGAACTTTTCCGGATTCTGGCACTCTCATATCGGGAGTGCTAGACTGACTTTCAGGAGGCTATACATGACGCAAGCAATGACTGCCAAGCTCGATACCGCCCCGGTTGCCGGGACGGCTTTGTCTCTGGCGATCCCCGCGGTCCCGACGTCGGCGGCGAGGCTGAACTTGCGCAGGTTCACGCTATCGAC
>CAZXNF010000158.1:1708-2033 GCA_964641785.1 uncultured Streptomycetaceae bacterium
GGCCAGCTTGGACCATTACATCCAGGCGGTGAACCGGCTGCCGCTCCTCACGCAGGCGCAGGAGACCGATTTCGCCACCCGCCTGCGCGATCAGGACGATCTCGAGGCCGCGCGCCAGTTGGTGATGTCACACCTGCGCGTGGTGGCGTCCATCGCGCGCGGCTACAACGGCTACGGTCTGCAGCAAGGCGACCTCATCCAGGAAGGCAACATTGGCCTGATGAAAGCAGTGAAACGCTTCGACCCCACGCGCGGCGTGCGGCTGGTGTCGTTCGCCGTGCACTGGATCCGCGCGGAAATGCACGAGTTCATCCTGCGCAACTGG
>CAZXNF010000158.1:2043-7907 GCA_964641785.1 uncultured Streptomycetaceae bacterium
GGCGCATCGTGAAGGTGGCGACCACCAAGGCCCAGCGCAAGCTGTTCTTCAACCTGCGCAGCCTCAAGACCGGCCACGGCGCGCTCGGCCCGGACGGCGTGCAGGCGGTCGCCCAGCACCTGAACGTCAAGCCCCAGGAAGTCGTGGAGATGGAAACACGTCTGGGCGGGCACGATGTCGCCCTCGAGCCGGCGGGCGAAGAGGACGACGACAAGGCAGCCTTCGCGCCCATCGCCTATCTGGCGGCCGATGCGGAGAACGAACCGAGCCGGCTGCTGGAGCACAAACAGTCCGAGCGGCGGCGCGGTGAAGCGCTGCAGCAGGCCCTCGCGGACCTCGACGCGCGCAGCCGCCGCATCATCGAAGCCCGCTGGCTGCGCGAGTCCGATACCGCGACTCTGCACGACCTGGCGGGCGAGTTCGGCGTCTCCGCCGAACGCATCCGGCAGATCGAAGCCAAGGCGATGAAGAAGATGCGTGGCGTCCTGGCGCCGGCCGTCGCCTGACGCAGTCAGCCCGCAGCAACAAAAAGGGAGCGCATGGCGCTCCCTTTTTTTGTGTACGCCCGTTGTAGATTAGAGCGGCAACCCCGCCTGCACTTCCGCCAGCGCGCCGCGCAAGGCCGTCGCGGCGGCTTCGGTCATGCCGTGCTGTTCGCCGGTGGCAAGGAAGCGTTCGAGAGCCTGGCCGCAGCCGTAGTCCGCGACAAAGGACCACTCCGCCGCCAGTTTTGCACGGGCGATGCGCCGCAACGCGAGCCGCCCGCTCTGCATGGGCACGATGTAGTCCCAGGTCCGGCTGCGCCGCACGAGCACGGCGGTCTGGCCGTGGCGGTTACGCAGCAACACCGGGGAAGCCTGCGGTCACAGCGGCGCGAAGTGATCGATCAAGAGCGCCGCGAAGAGCAGCGACAGATACAGGATGGAGTAGCGGAAAGTCTGGCGCGCGAGCGCGTCGCTGTACGCGCGGTACAGGCGAATCGCGTACCACAGGAACACGCCGCCGAGCGCGATCGCCGAGGCGAGATAGAACCAGCTGGAGAGCCGTGTGACGAAAGGCAGCAGCGACACGGCCACCAGCAGCACGGTGTAGAACAGCACGTGCAACTGCGTGAAGCGCTCGCCGTGGGTGACCGGCAGCATCGGCAGGCCGGCACGCGCGTACTCCTCGCGGCGGTACAGCGCCAGCGCCCAGAAATGCGGCGGCGTCCATGCGTAGATGATGAGGAACAGGACGAGGGCGTCGGGCGACACCGTGTTGGTGACTGCCGCCCAGCCCAGCACCGGCGGCATCGCGCCCGAGGCGCCGCCGATCACGATGTTCTGCGGCGTCAGCGGCTTGAGGATCACGGTATAGACGACGGCGTAGCCGACGAAGGTGCCCAGCGTCAGCCACATGGTCAGCGAGTTGACCCAGTGGTGGAGGACATAGAGCCCGGCCCCGCCGACGAGGCCCGCGAACACCAACGTCTCGACGGAACCCAGTTCGCCGCGCGGCAGCGGGCGCGCCCGCGTGCGCGCCATGACGGCGTCGATTTTCTGTTCGACCAGGCAATTGAAGGCGGCGGCGGCGCCCGCCACCAGCGCGATGCCGAGCGTGGCCATGGCCGCGGCGAAGGCAAAGCGCGCATCGAGCGCGCCGGGGGGCACCGCGAGGAACATCCCGATGACCGCGCAGAACACGATCAGCACCACCACGCGCGGCTTGGTCAGCGCGAGAAACTGGCTGAGCTTGCCGAAGCCTGGAACGGTCAGTGCGGATTGACTGGAAGCCATGCGGAAGTAATGGAACGCCGGAAAGCCTGCGGGAAAACCGTGATTTTAGCACTGGCAGGGCGTCGGGACGCCCACCGCTTCAACCGATCTGGGATACCTTCAGCAGGCGCATGAGGTCCTTCTTGATGCGGTTGGGATCGGCCCCGCGAGGGTAGCGCAGCATGACGTTGCCCAGCGGGTCCACCACGTACAGGTAATCGGTCGGCGCACCGACGGGCGGAAACTGCGCCAGCACCGGGGCCCCGCCGGCGCGTACGAGCCACAGGCCGTCCAGCGCCACCGGCGGCGCACCGTCCACCGCAGCACCGTCCGTCACCAGCCATACGCGTTCGATGCGGTCCATTTCCTTGCCCTGGGTCAGTCGCAGCTGGCGCATCCAGATCAGCTTTTCGCCGCACCAGACGTCGCAGGCGGCGCGGTCCACCGACACCAGCAGCCATTTGCCGCGCAGGCGCTCGAATGCGAAGGGCTTGCCGTCGGCCAGCACGAGCGGTGCATCCGACAATGGCTGCGGCGGCAGCAGTTCGCCGTAGTTCACGGTGCCTGCCGGGCGCCAGAAGTAGAACGCGGCATACGAGGCGACGATGGGCGCCACGCAAACGGCGAGCAGCAGCCAGAGCGTGCGCGTGCTGCGCGGTGGCCGGGGGGGGGCGCCGGGGCTAGCGCCGGCGGGTTCGTCGGACATGGGTCACCAGAAAGAAGATCAGGAGGGTAATGCCCAGCGCGAACCACTGGAACGCATAACCGTAATGACGATCGATGCCGAAGTCCGGCGCCGGCCAGTCGCGCACCAGTCCATCATCGACGGCGCTGTACTGCCGGATGACGAAGGGCTGTATCGCCAGGCCTGTGGCCTGGCGATAGCGTTCCAGCACCAGGTTCTGCCACACGTTGCCCTCGCCCGTCTTGGCGGAGAGTTCGAGAAAACGGCCGCCCGGCTCGACGGCAAGACCGGTGATGGTCACTTCCCCGTCGGGGGTGCGCACGGCCGGCAAACGAATGCGGTCCCCGGTGCCGGCGATCCAGCCGCGGTCCACCAAGACGTGCTGGCGTCGTTCCCCGCCGCCCGCGAGGACTAGCGGCATCAACACCTGATAGCCGGGGACACCTTTGTACACCCGGTTGTCGAGGAACACGGTGTACGCGGGATCGAAACGGCCCCGGGTCTCCACCTGGCGGAGCGCCGCGGTTTCGGCCGTCAGTAGCGCCGCCGTGACCTGCAGGGGCGGCGCGCTCGAACGGCTCGCGAGCGCATCGGCGCGGGCCTGCTTCTCGGCCGCCCGCGACAGCTGCCAGACGCCCAGCGCGCACGCCAGCGCGATGCCGCAGGCGGTCGCGAAGAGCGGCAGCCAGCGGGCGACGCCCGCCCGCATGGAGGGAACGGACGTCATCGATTACACTCGAATCCGCCGTCGTTCACGCGCACCCGCCCATGAAACTCGTCGTCAGCCTGTTTCTCTTCTTCATCGTCGCCAGCCTCGGCTCCGCGCTTTACTTCATCATGAAGGACAAGGGCGGCGGGGAGCGCGCCGTCAAGGCGCTTACCCTGCGCGTCGCCTTCTCCGTCCTGCTGTTCGTGCTGCTGATGGCGGCCACCTACTTCGGGTTTGTCACGCAGAAACTATAAGCATTTCGACCGGCCCTGTCCGGAACGTTCCGGTAAAACCAAAAAAAACGCCGCACTGGGTGCGGCGCAATCCAGGTCCCCGAATGTCCCGGGGCCCCCTCCTTTTATCCGTTTGCCGCCCGGAGCGGGTCTAGAGCAGCCAGTAGACGAACACGAACAGGCCGAGCCAGACGACGTCGACGAAGTGCCAGTACCAGGCCACGCCCTCGAAGCCGAAATGATGTTCAGGGGTAAAGTGCCCGGCCATCGAACGGCCGAGGATCACGATCAGCATGATGGTGCCCACCGTGACGTGGAAGCCGTGAAACCCCGTGAGCATATAGAACGTGGAGCCGTAGGCGCCGGTCGAGAGCTTGAGGTTCAGGTCCGCATACGCGTGGCCGTACTCGTAAATCTGGAAACCAAGGAAGGCCACACCCAGCGCGACGGTGGCGGCCAGACCCCAGATCAACTGGGCGCGGTTGTTCTTGATGATCCCCCAGTGCGCGATCGTCACCGTGATCCCGGAGGTCAACAGGATGGCCGTATTGATCGCCGGAATGCCCCACGCGCCCATCGGCGTGAACGGATCGTCCTCCATCCCCGGGCCGGCCACCGGCCATGCCGCCGTGAAGTTGGGCCATAACAGCTTGTTGTCCAGGTCGCCGAGCCAGGGCACCGACAGGACGCGCATGTAGAACAGCGCACCGAAGAAGGCGGCGAAGAACATGACTTCCGAGAAGATGAACCAGCTCATGCCCCAGCGGAAGGACAGGTCGACCTGCTTGTTGTATTTGCCGCCTTCGGACTCGCGGGCGACGGTACCAAACCAGCCCACGATCATGTAGGTGAGGGTCGCCGCGCCGACGAGGACGAGCCACTTGCCACCATCGGCGCCGCCGTCCCCGGTGCCGTTGATCCAGAGAGCGGCCCCGAGCGCCATGAGAAACAGCGCGGTGGAGCCGATCACCGGCCAGTAGGACGGATTGGGGATGTAATACTTCGCGGAATGACTCAACATGCAGCTTCTCCCTGAATGCTAGTGTCCTGAGTCATCAGTTCGTGACTCGATTCGCGGAATTGATCAGACCGCTCGCCGGACAAAAATGTCGAAATCGTTGTCCGACGCGAAGTCGCGCGCAGCCGGGTTGGGAAGCCGGCGAGCACGGTGACAAAGTCGGGCGACGATTCTCGGCATTTTTGTGTCGCGAATTGATGACTCAGGACACTCATCATGCGCCCTGGCTGGCGACGATCCAGCGGGCGAACACTATCAGCCCGGCGACCATCGAGAGCGCCAGCACGATGCCGGTGATGACCACGTGAACGAGCTTCAGCTGCGCGACATCGCGCTCGTGCGCAACACCGCGCCGGATCCCGAAAAACGACCACAGCACCGCCTTGACCGTCTGCAGCAGCGACGCGCTGCGCACGGGCGCATCCGGTTTGGACGTCTCGGCCATCATGAGCCCTTGCGGCCTTCAATCTCGAAAAACGTATACGACAGCGTGATCGTGTTCAACTCGCCAGGCATCGAGCGATCGAGGACGAACTGCACCGGCATCTGGCGGACCTCGCCGGGCGCGAGCGTCTGCTGGGTGAAGCAGAAGCACTCAAGCTTCTTGAAGTGCTTGCCGGCGACGGGCGGGCCGTAGCTCGGGATCGCCTGTCCGGTGATCGGCCGCCCCGAGTTGTTGCGAACTTCGTAGACCACCGTCGTCAGCTGGCCCGGGTGCACGCTGACGCTCGCCTCCAGCGGCCGGAACGACCACGGCAGGTCGCTGCGCAGGTTGGAGTCGAACTCCACCGTCACCAGACGCGTCGTATCGATCTGCGTGTTGGCGACGCCGGTGGCGGGCACGACATCGGGCTTGATCACGTTGTTGATGCCCGTCGCCTCGCAGATCTTCTGGTACAGCGGCACCAGCGCGAATCCGAAGCCGAACATGCCGACGGTGATCACGAGCAGCTTCTTCAGGGTCGTCCGGTTCGCGAACGTCTGCTGCGGGGGGTGTTGCGCGGCGGCGGTCATCGGAGGACGTAATACTTGATGATCACACCCAGGAAAAACGTCAGCGCGATGGACGCGAGCACCAGCCCCGTCCGGATGTTGCTGACGCGTTGCGGCGGGCGCGGTTCCATTGAGCGATCTGCGGCGCCGCTCACTTCACCACCGGCGGCGTCTCGAAGGTGTGGTAGGGCGGCGGCGACGGCAGCGTCCATTCCAGGCCCTTGGCGCCTTCCCACACGTTGTCGGACGCCTTTTCCCCGCCACGGATGCACTTGATCACGATGTAGAGGAACAACAACTGCGTCAGGCCGAAGCCGAAGGCGCCCACCGACGCGATCATGTTGAAGTCCGTGAACTGCGGTGAATAGTCGGGGATGCGGCGCGGCATGCCGGCCAGCCCTAAGAAATGCATCACGAAGAAGGGCAGGTTGAAGAAGATCATCGACAGCCAGAAATGCAGCTTGCCGAGGAC
>CAZXNF010000159.1:0-7787 GCA_964641785.1 uncultured Streptomycetaceae bacterium
GCCGCCGCGTGCCATGGTGCCGAGCGATTCGATCAGGCCCGAGGCCTGCGTGGCCGCGATGCCGAGCGTCCAGGCCATGCGCGTTTCGTCCAGCTTCAACAGGCGGCCGCAGGCGGCGGCTGCGCCGAACACGCCGGCGGACGCGGTGATGTGCCAGCCGGCTTCGTAATGCGCGCGGCCGAGCGCGCGGCCGACGCGGCAACCGACCTCGATGCCGAGCACGAGTGCCTCCAGCAGTTCCCGGCCCGGCAACTGGCGGCTTTCGGCGCAGGCCACCGCGGCCGGCGCCACGACGACGGTCGGGTGCATCACGGTAGGCAGGTGCGTGTCGTCGAAATCGAGCACGCTCGAGGCGATGCCGTTGAACAGGGCGGCATTCAGCGCATCGCAGCGCTCGGGCCGGCCGAGCACGCCGGCCAACGGCGCACCTGCGAGTGGCAGCAGTGCGGTGAGCGCATGTTCGACCGCCGCCTCCCGCGAGCCGCCGACCGCGCAACCGGCCCAGTTGAGCAGCGCGCGCTTGCCTTCGTGGCGAATCGCGTCCGGAATCGCGTCCCAGGGTGTGGTGGCGGCGAAGCGTGCGAGCGTTTGCGTCAGTTCCGTACTCATGGCTGGCAGGATGCCACGGACGATGCACCGCGGGAAGGATCAACGCGGGTTTTGTGCGGGTGCGCCATGCTAGAGCCTGTTATGGACCTAAACGTATGCGGCGAACGCGAGCCACGGGGTTCAGTGCCAGGAGCCGCTCGCGCCGCAGTGCCAGCCACTGCAAGCGTGAGGCGACAACGCAATGGACCCCGCGGGTCGCGTTCCCTTCGGGTTGAGCCAAAAGACCCGTCTGCGTCGTTGCTCCTCGTTGCATAGAGGGGCTATGCTGCCTCCTCGCGCCTAGCAGCCGGACCCTTTTGGCTCAACGCCGCGCACGTTTAGGTCCATAACAGGCACTATAATTTTTGTAGTCAGGAGAAAGGCAATGCTGAAGATCGCCGGAGTGCAGTTCGTCGGCCAGGCCGACAAGGAAGCCAACATCCAGACGGCGATCCGTCTCGTGCGGCAGGCGGCCGCGCAGGGCGCGAAGATGGTCTGCCTGACGGAACTCTTCAGCACCATGTACTTCTGCGTGGAAACGCGGGAAGAATATTTCGACTGGGCGGAGCCCATTCCCGGGCCGACGATCGAGCGCATGGGTGCCGTCGCGCGCGAAGCCGGCATCGTCCTCATCGCCCCCATTTTTGAGCGCACTCCGGAAGGCCGGTTCTTCAACACGGCGGCGGTGATCGGTCCCGACGGCAAGGTCATCGGCAAGTACCGCAAGTCGAGCATCCCCTTCATGGACGTCGGGCGCAGCAGCGAGCCGCGCGGCAACGAGAAGTACTACTTCGAGCCCGGCGACCTCGGCTTTCCCACCTTCGACACGCCCTTCGGCCGCATCGGCATCCTGATCTGCTACGACCGCCATTTCCCCGAGGCGGCGCGCGTGCTGGGCCTGGGCGGTGCGGAAATCGTGTTCGTGCCTACGGCGACTACCTTCATGACGCGCTATCTGTGGGACCTCGAACTGCGCGCGCATGCCCTGGCGAACATCTATTACGTCTGCGGCGTGAACAAGGTGGGCGTGGACGCGGGCGGTTCGTCGCGCAACCACTTCGGCAACAGCATGATCATCAATCCGCGCGGCGAGATCCTGGTGGAGGCGAGCGACAGCCAAGACGACATCGCCATCGCCGAAGTCGATCTGTCCGTAATCCCCGAACTGCGGACGTTGTGGGGCTACTACCGCGACCGGCGGCCGGACCAGTACGGCCCCCTGCTGGAGCCCATCGCACCGACTGTGCAGCGGAAGCGCGCATGAGCCAGAGCCGGCACGTTTTCCACCGCCACACCCGGCAGGCGTATCCGGTGGCGGTGAAGGGCGATGGCCTCTACGTCATCGACAGCGAAGGCCGGCGCTATCTCGATGCCTCGGGGGGGGCTGCGGTGTCCTGTCTCGGGCACAGTCATCCGCGCATCATCGAGGCGATCAAGCGCCAACTCGACCAGCTCGCCTACGCGCACAGCTCCTTCTTCACCACGGAAGTCGCCGAGACGCTGGCCGACACCATCATTCGCGACGCTCCGGCCGGCATCGAGCGCGTGTATTTCAATTCCGGCGGCTCGGAAGGCGTCGAGGCAGCGCTCAAGATGGCGCGGCAGTATTTTCTGGAGACCGGGCAGCCGGAGCGCCACCACATCATCGGCCGCCGGCAGAGCTATCACGGCAACACCCTCGGCGCGCTCGCTGCCGGCGGCAACCTGTGGCGGCGCAAACCCTTCGAGCCGCTGCTGCCGCAGTTCCACCACGTCGCCGCCTGCTACAGCTACCGCGACAAGCGCGCCGACGAAACCGAAGAACAGTACGGTCTGCGGGCTGCGAACGCACTGGAAGAGGAAATCCTGCGGCTGGGGCCGAAGACCGTCGCCGCCTTCATCGCGGAAACGGTCGTCGGCGCGACGCTGGGTGCCGTCGCGCCGTCGCCCGGATACTTCAAGCGTATCCGCGAGATCTGCGACCGCCACGGCGTGTTGCTCATCCTCGACGAGGTCATGTGCGGCATGGGCCGCACCGGCACGCTGCACGCCTGCGAGCAGGAGGGCATCGCGCCCGACCTGATGGTGATCGCCAAGGGCCTCGGCGCGGGCTATCAGTCCATCGGCGCCCTGCTGGCGAGCGGGAAGATCTTCGAAGCCATGCGCGAAGGCACAGGGTTCTTCCAGCATGGGCATACCTATATGGCGCATCCCACGGCCTGCGCGGCGGCGCTGGAGGTACAGCGCGTCATCCAGGAAGACAACCTGCTCGCCAACGTGCGCAAACAGGGCGACAACCTCAACCGCGCGCTACACGCGAGCTTCGGCGAGCATCCGCACGTCGGCGACATCCGCGGGCGGGGACTGTTCCAGGCGATCGAACTGGTCGTCGATCCCGAAACCAAAGAGCCCTTCGACCCGGCGCTGGGCCTCAACGCGCGCATCAAGCGCGAGGCGATGCAGCGCGGTCTGATGTGCTATCCGATGGGCGGCACCGTGGATGGCCAGCGCGGCGACCACGTTCTGCTGGCCCCGCCTTACATCGTGGACGAGCCGGTCATCCGGACGATTGCGGCAACGCTGCGCGAGGCGGTGGACGCCGCGATCGCCAGCACCCGGAACTGACGCGGGCTTCTATTCAGGCTTCGCGCCCGAGAACTTCACCGCGTCGCCCCACTTCGCGATTTCCGCGGCCAGAAACTGCGTGGCCTGCTCCGGGCTGTCGCCGATGACTTCAAAGCCCTGCGCGGCAATGCGGCTCGTGACGTCCGGCGCGCGCAGCGCCTTTACGGCTTCACGGTTCAACTGATCGATTACGCCGCGCGGCGTGCCTCTGGGCACCGAGAGCCCCTGCCAGGTGCTCGCCTCATACTGGGGATAGCCCTGCTCGGCCACGGTGGGCGTCTCCGGCAGCAGGAACCAGCGTTTGGCGCCGGTAACGGCCACCGCGCGGACCTTGCCGGTCTCGATCTGCGCCTTCGGGAACACCGAAGTAATCGTGAAATCGACATGCCCGCCCAGCACCGCGGTCGCGGCGGGAGCGGCGCCCTGGTAAGGCACGTGCGTGAGCGGCATGCCGGTGAACTTGCGCAGTAGTTCGGTCGCCAGGTGCGGCGATCCCCCATTGCCGGAACTGGCGTAGGTCAGGCCGCCGGCCTTGCGTTTCGATACGGCGACGAGTTCCTGTAGCGTGCCGGCGGAGAGGGCGGGATTGACCAGCAGAATGAGCGGCACGCGGCCGAGCGTGACAACCGGCACGATGTCTTTGCGCGTGTCATATGGGAGCTTGGGCAGCAGCGTGACGTTGATCGCTGTCGGTGGCGTGTGCAGGAACAGCGTGTAGCCGTCCGGGTTGCTGCGCACGAACAGCTCGGTACCGATGACGGTGCCCGCGCCGGTGCGGTTTTCCACCACCACGGGCTGCTGCAGGTTCTCCGCCAGCTTCTGCGTGACGATCCGGGCCATGACGTCGGCGGCCCCGCCCGGTGGAAACGGCACGATCAGCCGCATGGGCTTCTCGGGGAAGCTGGCGGCGTTCGCGCCGAGGGCGATGAGGCCGATCGCGACGGCTGCTGTGGTGTTTCTGAAAGTCACGAAAGCGCTCCCGCTGGGGTGATCGTCAGTCGCGCTTATTCCTGCGCCACGAAGGCGTCCGCGATCTGCTCGCCGGTCGCGTACCACACGCCTTCGAACTTGCGGGTGTACTCCATGAAGCTGCGCAGCAGGGCGACGCGTGACGGCCGGCCGATGGCCTGCGGGTGCATCACGAGGTTGAACAGGCCGCCCCACTTGTAGAGCTCGTCGAACTCGTCTTTCCAGATGGTGAAGATGTGCTGGTTGGTCTGGATCACACGCGGACGCTGGATCGAACTCAGCATGTAGCCGGCGTCGGCGATGGACCAGTGCGTCGGCAGCTCGACCGGACCCTTGCGGCCGTCCGGCAGCAGGTGGCGGTACGGATAGACGTCGTCCAGCATGTTGGTGTTGTACAGGTAGCCGCGGTCCGTCAGCATCTTGATCGTGTTGGCGGTGATCTCCGCGGCGGGCGGGCGGTAGCCGCGCGGTTTGACGCCAAGCTTGCGGTCGAGCACCTCGGCGGCGCGGTCGAAGTCCGCGCATTCGCGCTCCGGATACTTGGGGTCCGCCCATTCGTGCGAATAACCGTGATGGCCGATCTCGAAGCCGGCGTCGCGGATCTCCTTGCAGCGATCGGTATGGTGGTCCACCACCCAGCCGGGGATGTAGAAGGAGGCGGGCATCTTCGTTTCCGCCAGCAGTTCCATGAGCTTGGGGACCGCGCGCTTCGCGCCGTAGAGGCCCTGCGACAGCACGCCGATGCGCTCTGCGTTCTCGGGGTTGCGGGCGAGCCAGCTCGACTCCGCGTCGAAATCGAAGGTCCACATGACGCCCATGCGGGCGCCGTTCGGCCATTTCATCGTCATGAAAACCTCTGGAGAAGCGCGGGCCGTCGGAAGCCCAGCGGCCGTTTGATTCTGTGGGAATCGCTACCGCGCGTCAATTTTCAGCGCGCGATTTCCGCCTGGTGCGCGATGCGGATGCCGATCAGCACCATGACGCCGCCGCCGATCGCCGTCGGCGTCAGCGTTTCGCCGAACAATACCCAGGCGAACAGCGTCGCCATCACCGGCTGAAACAGCAGCGCCACCGAGGAAAACGTTGCCGGCAGGTGCGCCATGGCGTAGGCGATCAGGCTCTGGCCCGCGACCTGCGACACCAGCGCGAGCCCGATCAGGATCCACCAGCCGTGGGCGGTCGCCGGCAGCAGTTGTTCCCCGGAAAACCAGGCGATCGGCAGCAGGATGACGGCGGTGACCACGCCGCTTCCCACCATCAGGCGCGCGGTGGAGGTCATCTCGCGTGCGCGTTTCACGGCGAGCTGATAGCCCGCGTAGAACATGGCGGTGACGACGCCCAGCGCGTCGCCGAGCGGCGCCGTGCCCTGCAGGCTGAAGCTGGCTCCGATCAGCAGCGCGCTGCCCGCGACGGCGAGCGCCAGGCCGGCGAGGAAGCGCGCGCCCGGCGAGCGCCGGAAGAACAGCCAGGCCGCGAGGGTGACGAAGATCGGCGCGAGGTTGGCGAGCAGCGTCGAATTGGCGACCGAGGTCAGCACGATGGACCAGTGCCAGACGGCGAGGTCGCCCGCGAAGAAGAACCCGGTGATGAGCAGCAGGCGGCGTTCGCGCGCCGGATCTGCCGCCGGCGCGGTTCTCCGTTCGAGCGCCATCCACAAGGCGAGGAGGGGCAGCGCCAGCGCGACGCGCCAGAACGCGGTGGAAACGGGGCCCGCTTCGCTGACCTTGACCCACAGCGCGGACGTGGCAATGGCGGTGGCACCGGCGAGCAGCGCCGCCACCGCCAACGTACGTGAACGCGGGGTCGTGGTCAGGCGATCTGCTTCCAGTAGCTGTCCTTGCGGGCGATCAGGCCGTCGCGGATGGCGTAGAGGTCGCAGCCGCGGACGTCCACCGGCGTGCCATCCGCACGCGTCGCCGTCATGCGGTAGGTGCCGACCACCCGGTCGCCCGCAGGAAAGACTTCTGCTTCTGAAAAGCGGATGTTGCGCAGCTCACGGTCGCGCGCGGCGAGGGCTTCGCGCACCGCTTCACGCCCCCGAACGACGCGGCCGTCCGGGGCCTCGGGGCCACGGGCCATGATCCACTCGAAATCATCGGTCACGCAGGCGAGAATGGCGTCTGCATCGCCGGCATTGAACGCCTTGCCGAGGCGTTTCAGCAGGGCCAGCGTGTCGGGATCGAGGGCGGCCATGGGGGTCACCGGCCTTCGAACTTCGCCTTGCGCTTCTCGATGAAGGCCGCCATGCCTTCCTTCTGGTCGCGCGAGGCGAACAGGATCTGGATCGCCTTGGTCTCGAAGGCGAGGCCGCCCGACAGCGACGTCTCCTCCGCCGCCAGCACCGCTTCCTTCGCGTGCTGCAGGGCGAGCGGCGGCAACTCCGCCAGTTGCTGTGCCATGGCGACGGCGCGCTTCTCGACCTCGGCGTCGGGGACCCCTTCGGACACCAGGCCCATGTCGAACGCTTCTTTCGCGGGGATCAGATCGCCCGTGAGGATGTAGCGCATGGCCTTGAACTTGCCGGCGGCGCGGGTCAGGCGCTGCGTGCCGCCGCCGCCGGGGATGATGCCGATTTTGACCTCGGGCTGGCCGAACTTCGCGGACTCGCCGGCGAGGATGATGTCGCAGGTCATGGCGAGTTCGCAGCCGCCGCCGAGCGCGAAGCCGTTGACCGCGGCGATCACCGGCTTGGGGCAGGCGGAGATCTGGCGCCACAGCTTGTGCGTGCCGCGCTGGAGCATCTCGATCGTGCCCACGCCCGCCATTTCCTTGATGTCGGCGCCGGCGGCGAAGGCCTTGTCGTTGCCGGTCAGCACGATCGCACGGACGGTGTCGTCGTCGGTGAGGGTGACGAGGTGCGCCACCAGCGCCTTGCGCACCTCCATGTTCAGCGCGTTGCGGGCCTCGGGACGGTTGATGCGCAGCAGCGCGACATGTTCGGCGGGGCGTTCGAGCAGGACGACGGGTGTGGTCATGACGGGTCCTTCGGCAAAGGGTAAAGGGTGATGGGTAAAGAGTGATGAGTGATGGGTAAAGGGTGAGCCGTTAGGAAGCGGACAAGGAGCGCCCCGCCAGACCTCTCACGCTTTACCCATCACTCATCGCCCATTGCTATGCCAAGCGCAGTCAGTTGGCGGTCAGCAGCGGCCACAGGCCGTCGGCGCCGCGCGCGATCACCTCGCGGCCGAGCCGCGCGGCCCAATGGCCTTCATGGCCGAACTCTTCGCGCCACGCCATGAGGCGCAGCGTCGCGTGGTGCAGGGCGTACTCATCGGTGACGCCGATCGCGCCGTGGACCTGATGCGCGACCATCGCGCCTTCGTAGGCGGCCTGATTGGCCCGGATCTTCGCGCTGGCGATGGCGGTGTCCGCATCGCCTTCGCGGTCCAGAACGCCGGCGGCCGACAGTCCCGCAGCCACCGCCGCGGCGACTTCGCCCGCCGCGCGCGCCAGTTCCTGCTGCAGCGCCTGGAACTGGCCGATCTTGCGGCCGAACTGCACGCGCTCCTGCGCGTAGCGCACGGCCAGCGCCAGCGCCGCCTCCAGCGCCCCGCCGATCTGCACGGCCCGCAGCAGCGCGCCGCGCAGCATTAGTGCGTCGTGCGTCAGCGCGCGCGGCGCGGGCG
>CAZXNF010000160.1:0-7721 GCA_964641785.1 uncultured Streptomycetaceae bacterium
GCTTGAAGGACGCCACCTGCAGCATCACCGACAGCGTCTCAACGACGAACACGCCGCCCATGATGAAGAGCACGATTTCCTGCCGGCAGATGACGGCGATGGTGCCGAGTGCGGCGCCCAGCGACAACGCGCCGACGTCGCCCATGAAGACTTCGGCCGGATAGGCGTTGAACCAGAGGAAGGCGAGGCCCGCGCCCGCGATCGCGCCGCAGACCACGGTCAGTTCCGACGCGCCGGGGATGTACGGGAACAGCAGGTAATTGGCGTACACCTTGTTGCCCGCCACATAGGCAAAGATGCCGAGCGCGCTGCCAATCATCACCGTCGGCATGATGGCGAGGCCGTCCAGGCCGTCAGTCAGGTTGACCGCATTGCTGGTGCCGACAATCACGAAGTACGTCATCACCACGAAGCCGAACGCGCCCAGCGGGTACTGGATTTCCTTGAAGAAGGGCACGATGAATTCGGTCTGCGCCGGCAGGTTGGTGGAGAACGCGATCACGCAGGCCGCGGTGACGCCGATCACCGACTGCCAGAAGAACTTGACGCGCGCCGACAGGCCCTTGGGATTACGGTGCACGACCTTGCGGTAGTCATCGACCCAGCCGATCGCGCCGAAACCCAGCGTGACCGCGAGTACGACCCAGACGAAGCGATTCTCGAGATCCGCCCACAGCAGTGTCGTGATGACAATGGACACCAGGATCAGCGCGCCGCCCATCGTCGGGGTGCCGGCCTTGGGCAGGTGCGACTGCGGGCCGTCGCTGCGCACCGACTGGCCGATCTTGTACTGGGTGAGCTTGCGGATCATCGCCGGCCCGACGATGAAGGAGATGACGAGCGCGGTCAGGCAGGCGAGCACTGCGCGCAGCGTGATGTACTGGAACACGCTGAACGGCCGGAAGTCCTTCGCCAGGATTTGGAACAGCTCGAGCAGCATCAGTGTGCCCCCGCCGTTTCGCCGGTCAGCGCGGCAACGACGCGCTCCATGCGCATGAAGCGGGAACCTTTGACCAGCACCGTGGTGCCGGGACCGCAGGCGCCGCGCAGCGCGGCCATGAGCTCGTCCACCTGCGCGAAATGCCGCGCGCCCGCACCGAAGGCATCGGTGGCGCGTGCCGACAGCGTGCCGAGTGTGTACAGGCGCTCCACGCCGGATGCCCGCGCGAATTCGCCGACTTCGGCATGCAGCGCGGGGCCATCCGGTCCCAGTTCGCCCATGTCGCCCAGCACCAGCACGCGCGCGCCGCGTGTCATGGCCAGCACGCCGATCGCCGCGCGCGCCGAATCGGGGTTCGCGTTGTAGGTGTCGTCGATCACCGTGGCGCCGTCCGCGCCGGTCTTGCGCTGCAGGCGACCCTTCGCGCCGGTGAACTGCGCAAGGCCGCTCGCGATGATGCCGGGCGCGAGCTTCAGCGCCGCGGCGGCCGCGCTGGCGGCGACGGCGTTCTGTACGTTGTGCAGCCCCGGCGCCGGCACCACGGCGGTGACGCTGCCGAGCGGGGTGGTCAGCCGGATCTCGCTGTCGAATTCCCGCAATTGATAGGTCGCGTGCACGGCGGCCGGCTGTTCAAGACCGAACTCGAGCCTGCGATACGCTGCGGCGCGCTCCCGCCACAGCGGCGCGAATACGTCGTCCGCATTGATCAGCGCCGTGCCGTCCGCTTTCAGGCCTTCGAAAATCTCGCCTTTGGCCTGCGCGATGGCCTCGCGCGAACCAAGAAACTCGATGTGCGCGGTGCCCGCGTTGATCACCAGCGCGACGTCGGGCGTCGCGAGACGCGTCAGGTGGCGGATCTCGCCGGTGTGGTTCATGCCCATCTCGACCACCGCGTAGCGGTGCGCGTCGCGCAGCCGCAGCAGCGTCAGCGGCACGCCGAGGTGGTTGTTGAGGTTGCCCTGCGTCGCCAGCACGCCGGCTTCGGCGCCCGCCGCGACGCGCAGGATGGACGCCAGCATCTCCTTGACCGTGGTCTTGCCGTTGCTGCCCGTCAGCGCGACGAGCGGCAGCGCGAAGCGCGCCCGCCAGTTCTTCGCCAGCGCGGCGAGCGCGCGTTCCGGATCGTCGACCACCAGCTGCGGACAACCCGTGGCCGTCAACAGAGTGCCGCGCGCGACGATCGCCGCGGCCGCACCGGCCGCCGCGACTGCGGCGAGGTAGGTGTGACCGTCGTAGCGCTCCCCTTTCAACGCCACGAAGAGATCGCCGCGCGCGAGCGTTCGGCTGTCGGTGGAGACGCCGGCAAATTCCGCATCAGCGCCGTGCAGTTCTGCCCCCAGTACGCGGGCGGCTTCTGACAGGCGCATCACGCTGCGACCCCCTTCAGTGCCGCCGTCGCGATCGCGAAATCGCTGAACGCCCGGCGCACGCCCGCGATTTCCTGGTAGGACTCGTGCCCCTTGCCGGCGATCAGCACGACGTCGCCGCGCCGGGCGTCCGCGAGCGCGCAGCGGATCGCGCGCCGGCGGTCGGGATCGAAGGTGACTTCCTCGCGGAAGCGGCGGATGCCGCGGTCGATGTCGAGCAGGATCGCCCACGGGTCTTCGCCGCGCGGGTTGTCGCTGGTCACATACACCCGGTCCGCGAGCCGCGCCGCGATGCCGCCCATCAACGGGCGCTTGCCGCGGTCGCGGTCGCCGCCGCAGCCGAACACGCAGATGAGCCGCGCACCGCGCGGCAGCAATTCGCGCAGGGCCGCCAGCGCCTTGGCCAGCGCGTCCGGCGTATGCGCGTAGTCGACGACGACCAGCGGGCGCCGCCCGCCGCCCGCCATCTGCATGCGACCCGGCACCGGCGTGAGTCCGGCGAGCAGCCGTACCGAGCGCCGCAGCGCGATGCCGCTGGCGAGCAATACGCCCAGCACGCCCAGCAGGTTGGCCGCATTGAAGCGACCGAGCACCGGACTCGCAATGCGCGCGCGGCCCCAAGGAGTGCGCACACTGAAACGCACGCCCTTGAGATCGGCCGCGAGGCCGCTGCCGGCGAGCGCTTGCGATCCCGCGCGAAAACCGTAGGCGAGCACCTCGATGCCGCGCGCACGCGCGCGCCGCGCCAGCTGCCGCCCGAAAGGATCGTCGGTATTGATCACCACCGTCTGCAACACCGGCAGCGCGAACAGCCGGGCCTTGGCGGCGCGGTAACGCGCGAGCGTCCCGTGGTAATCCAGATGGTCGCGCGTCAGGTTGGTGAACAGGGCGACGTCGAAAGCGACGCCGGCCACGCGGTCCTGATCGAGCCCGATCGAGGACACTTCCAGGCTGACTGCCTGCGTGCCGCCACGCTCCAGCGCCGCGAGCGTGCGGTGCAGCCAGACGGCATCGGGTGTGGTGTTCGGCGTCGGGCGCAGGCGCCCCGGCGCGCCGTAGCCGAGCGTACCGATCGCGGCGCAGGGCTGTCCCGCGCGCGTCAGCGCCTGCGCGAGCCACTGGCTGCAGGAGGTCTTGCCGTTGGTGCCGGTGATGCCGATCGTCCACAACCGCTCGGAGGGCGTGTCGTACACCGCGTTCGCCAGCGCGCCGGCGCGCCGGCGCAACTGCGGCACGCCGCGGTTGGGCACGCGCCATCCACCCCGCCAGCGGAAACCGGGCGCCGTGTCCCACAGCACGTTCGCCGCGCCGCGCGCGATGGCCTGCGGGATGTAACGGCGGCCGTCCTGCGTTTCGCCCGGCCAGGCCAGGAAGGTGTCGCCGCGGCGCACCGCGCGGCTGTCGGTGGCGAGCCGGCGGATCGTCAGCGGTGCGGGCGTGCGGGCGGCGGCGCTCACACTTCCTCCTTCACTTCCGCCGCGCCGGGCGGCGGCAGCACAATGCCCTGTGTCGGCGCGTCCGGCGGCACCGCCAGCAGCCGCAAGGCGCCGGCCATGACACTGGAAAATACGGGGGCCGCCACCGTGCCGCCGTAGTACTGGCCGGCAGACGGTTCGTCGATCAACACGGCGATGATCAGGCGGGGTGCCGTGGCCGGCGCGAAACCGACGAAGGACGCGTAGTACTTGTCGGGCGCGTACTCGCCGCCCTCGAGCTTGTGCGCGGTGCCCGTCTTGCCGGCCACGCGGTAACCCGCGATCTGCGCGCGCGGCGCGGTGCCGCCCGGCAGCACCGCCATCTCGAGCATCCGCCGCACGGCCAGCGCCGTCTCCGCGGTGATCACCGCTTCGGCGACGGCCGGCGTGTCGCGCTTGACGAGCGTCACCGGCAGCATCTCGCCGTTGCGCGCAAAGATGAGGTAGGCACGCGCGAGCTGCAGCAGCGACACCGAAATGCCGTGCCCGTACGACATGGTGGCCTGTTCGATCGGCCGCCAGCTCGCGTGAGCGCGCAAGCGGCCGGCGACCTCCCCCGGAAACCCCGACTGCGGCGGCACGCCGAAACCGACGCGGCTGAACAGCGACCACATCTTCTCGGCCGGCAGTGCGAGCGCCATCTTCGCCGAGCCGACATTGGAGGATTTCTGGATGATCTGCGCGACCGTCATCGCGCCGCCCGGATGCGCGTCGTGAATGGTGGCAGGACCGATGGTCAGCTTGCCCGGCGCGGTCTGGATCACCGTCTCGGGCCGGAACGCGTGCGTGTCGAGCGCGACGGCGGCCGTAAAGGGCTTCAGCGTCGAGCCGGGCTCGAAGAGGTCGGTGACCACGCGGTTGCGCGTGCGCTTGGGCTCGAGCTTGCCGCGGTTGTTCGGATTGAACGAGGGCAGGTTGGCGAGTGCGAGGATCTCGCCCGTCTGCGCGTCGAGCACGACGATGCCGCCGGCCTTGGCGCGGTGCGCCTCCACCGCGCGCTTGAGCTCGCGGAAGGCGAGGTACTGGATTTTCGCGTCGATCGACAACGCGAGATCGCGCCCAGGGCGCGGCGTGCGGATGCTTTCCACGTCCTCGACGATGCGGCCCAGGCGGTCCTTGATCACGCGCCGGCTGCCCGCCTTGCCCGCGAGCGAGTCCTCGAACGCGAGCTCGAGCGCCTCCTGCCCGCGGTCGTCCACGTTGGTGAAGCCGATCAGGTGCGAAGTGACTTCGCCGGCGGGGTAATAGCGGCGGTATTCGCGCTGCAGGAACACGCCCGGGATGTTGAGCGCGACCGCTTTCGCCGCCTGCTCCGGCGGCAGCTGGCGCTTGAGGTAGACGAAGTCGCCTTTCGCGTCCGCAAGCCTGTGCGCGAGTTCGGGCGCATCCGCATCGATGACGCGCGCCAGGTCCCGCAATTGCGCGCCGGTCGCCGCGAAGTCCGTCGGGCTCGCCCACACCGATTCGACCGGCGTGGAAATGGCCAGCGGCTCGCCGTGGCGGTCGGTGATCATGCCGCGCGTGGCGGTCAGTTCGATGGTGCGCGCGTAACGCGCTTCGCCTCGCTGCTGCAGGAAGTCGTGGTTCATGCCCTGCAGGTACAGCGCGCGGCCGCCCAGCACCGCGAAGGTCAGCGCGAGCACGCCGAGCACCGTGCGTGCGCGCCACGGCTGGAGCCCGGCGCTCATCGCCTGCCCGCCTCCGCCTGCGGCTTCGCCGGCGCTGCCGTCACGACTTCGACGCGCGAGGACGCCGGCACGCGCATGCCGAGCCGGGCGCCGGCGATCTTCTCGATGCGGCCGTGCGCGGCCCAGGTGCTCTGCTCGAGCTGCAGCTGGCCCCACTCGATGTCGAGCTTCTTGGCGGTGTCCTGCTCCTTCTGCAGCTCGACGTAGAACTTGCGGGCGCGGTGCTGCGAAGTGACGAGCGCGAGCGCGCACGCGATCAGCAACGCGAGCAGGATGAAGTTGAGGCGCAGCATCGACGGCGTTTGGTTCGGTTCGGTTCGGTTCGGTCCGCTACGCCGCCGCGCGCCCGGCGAACCGCTCGGCCACGCGCATGATCGCGCTGCGGGCGCGCGGATTGGCCGCCGTCTCGGCGGCATTCGCGCGCACCGGCTTGCCGACGAGCGTGAGACGCGGCGCCGGCAGTTCGTCCGCGCGCAGCGGCAGGCGCGACGGCACCGCGCGCTCCGGATGCGCTTCCGCCGCGAAGTAGCGCTTGACGATGCGGTCTTCCAGCGAGTGGAAGCTGATGACCACCAGGCGTCCGTGCGGCGCAAGCAACTGCGCGCACTGCGGCAGCGTCAGCGAGAGCTCCTCGAGTTCCTGGTTGACGTGGATGCGGACGGCCTGAAAGGTGCGGGTCGCCGGGTCCTGCCCCGGTTCCCGTGTGCGTACGGCCGCGGCGACGACCTCGGCCAGTTGCCGGGTGGTGCCGAGAGTTCCACGCGCCCGAGCAGCAACAATCGCTGCTGCAATCTGCTGAGCAAACCGCTCTTCGCCATAGTTGCGGATGACCTCCCTGATGTCCCCTTCGTCCGCCGTCGCCAGCCACTGCGCGGCACTCGTGCCCTGCGTGGTATCCATGCGCATGTCGAGCGGACCGTCGCGATCGCGGCGAAAGCTGAAGCCGCGCGCCGCGTCGTCGAGCTGCGGCGACGACACGCCGAGATCGAGCAGCACGCCGTCCACCTGTGCGATCGACTGCTGCGCCAGCACGTCGGCCGTGGTGGAAAACCGCGCGTGCGCCAACGTGAGGCGCGTGTCCGCCGCCGCCAGTGCCGCGCCCGCCGCGATCGCCTGCGGGTCGCGATCCAGTGCGATGAGACGGCCGCGCGGGCCAAGATTCGCGAGGATGCGGCGGCTGTGGCCGCCGCGACCAAAGGTGCAATCGACGTACACGCCATCCGGCCGCACGTTCAGCGCGGCGATCGCTTCGACGGCCAGTACGGCGGCATGGGGGAGTACCGGAGACGCGCCGGGCGGCGCGGCGCCATCGGTCACAGCGAGAAGCCTTCGAGTTCGGGCGGCAGTTCGCCGTCGCTGAAGCCGCCGGTGCGGTCCATCACCTCGCCCCACTTCACGGCGTCCCACAGTTCGAATTTGTTGCCCTGGCCGACGAGCATGGTGCTCTTGCCGAGACCAGCGAACGCGCGCAGCGCGGGCGAAATCAGCACGCGGCCGGCGCCGTCGACTTCCGCGTCCTCGGCGTAACCGATCAGGCGGCGCTGCAGATCGCGGATGCGCGGATTGAAACTCGACAGGCTCATCAGCTTCTGCTGGATGGGCTCCCAGTCCGGCAGCGGATAAACGAGCAGGCACTTGTCGGAATCCGCGGTGATGACGAGCTTTCCCGCGCAGCGGGTCGCCAATGCATCGCGGTGCCGGCTGGGCACCGCAAGCCTTCCCTTGGCGTCGAGCGTCAGTTGCGAAACCCCGCGAAACACGGCGATCCCCCTTGGCAGCGAAATGCACGGCAGCACCGGAATAAACCTGAAATGAACGGTTTATCCCACTTTTTCCCACTTCCGCCCACTATACGAATAATCCCTTCCAAGGGTCAAGGCTGAAGTAGCAATTTCTTTATATGCGACAAACACTTATCTCGCTTACTTGAGAGTGGATAAGAGCTATGTAAAGACTTCATAAGATACATGGAGGTTGAATGAACACTTAAAGTGATTTATGAGGATTTAACGCGCCCGTAGCCTGCCCCTTGAGGGCGTTTCGGAATAAAGCGCTGTTGCGCCAAAGCGACACGCGTGCGCGCCCAGTCTGGCGATCGAATGCGGCAGCGTCGTGGCGCAAACAGGCCGACGCGGGGGCAAAAAGCAGCGCGGGCCGCCTGCAATCGCCAGGCGGTCAGGGAAGCTCTGAAAAACTCTACTTCCGTCATTCCAGCGAAAGCTGGAATCCAGTGAAATCAGTGAAATGGGCA